>JBFLXP010000358.1:0-3391 GCA_040757315.1 Nitrospirota bacterium | reverse complement strand
AACTAATGACCTATGCAATTTCCCCCTTAATCTGTCACTCCCGCTTGTCGGGAGTCCTTCTGAAGAAAGATTCCGGGCAAGCCGGAATGACAAAAATAGGACATTACTTTTGCATCTTTCAATAATTATTGATGATTTCAGTTCAGCATGATAAGACAAATCGGCTAAAATATAAATTACGTTATGAACAAACTTGAACAGAAAATAATCGATAAAATTTCAATGGAAGGTCCGATAACGTTCGAGACCTTTATGGACATGGCCCTTTACGAACCCGGACTTGGTTATTACGCTTCCGAAAAGATTGAAATAGGCAAGGCAGGGGATTATTTTACCAGCCAGCATCTGCATCCCGCCTTCGGAATCCTTTTGGGAAAACAGCTCGAAGAAATGTGGGAGATTATGGGACGGCCGGCTGAATTCTATGCCGTCGAACCCGGCGCGGGCACCGGCCACATGTGCCTCGATATTCTGAAATACCTTTCAAAGCGCGAGTTCTTTCACGCCCTGCGTTATGCGATCGTCGAAATCCAGCCGTTCATGATGGAAAAGCAGAAGAGATTGTTAGGGGACTTCCTGGAAAAGATAACCTGGATAACCTCGCTCAATGAACTTCACGATATCCGGGGCTGCGTTCTTTCCAACGAACTCCTTGATGCCTTCCCCGTCCACATCATCGAAGTGGAAGACTCTCCGGGAGAAATCCATATTACTCACGAAAATGGAGTGTTGAAGGAAACCAGGTCTGAAACGTGCTCTCCCGCAGTCATCGATTATCTAAAGGAATTCCGTATTTCCCTTCCACCCGAATACAGGACTGAAATCAACCTCAGAATAAAGGACTGGCTGCGGTCTGTTGCAGAAATGCTTCTGGAAGGCTTTATCATCACGATTGATTACGGATACCCCGCGCAGGAATATTATAGTGACGAACGGAACCGGGGAACGCTCATGTGTTACTATAAACATCAGGCAAGCGAAGATCCTTACGTCGATATCGGGGATCAGGACATCACCGCCCACGTAAACTTCTCATCTGTGAAGAAATGGGGAGAAGAATTCGGGTTCCGTGCTCTCGGATTTTCTCAACAGGGAGTATATCTCGTATCTCTCGGAATCGATGAGGTGATCGGCGAACTCTATGTGAATTCGAAAGACTATCTTTTCGAAGTCGCCAGGATCAAACGCTTGATCCTCCCCGGCACCATAGGAGAAACACACAAGGTTCTCGTTCAGTATAAGGGAGCCGGCGTTCCCGCGTTGCGCGGGTTTTCCCTGAAAAACCAGGTCATCAAGTTGTAACGCCTTTATAAATAGACGCTGAATGATGTAGAATTAAAACGTTCGAACAAAAAGTGAGCGCTCAATTCGATGTCTGCTGATATTAGAACCTTAGACAAAAGATTGAAGAAACCGCCGAAGACTCAGGATGTTTCAGAACAGTCCACCGCGGGCGGTGATCTTGATTGGGAAATATTTTTTCAGGCGATAGGGCATCCGACACTCATTCTGGACCCCGGGCGCACCATACTGGCTGCAAACCAGTCCGCTATCAATGCGGCAGGAAAGCCGTTGGGGGAGATTTTGGGAAGAAAATGCCATGAGATATTCCACTTTTCCGACAGTCCCTCCCGAAATTGTCCGATGGAGACAATGCTCGGATCTCGGAGGGCTGAGCCGGTCGAGGCAGAAGTCGAAGCACTTGGCAGAGTCTATGTCGTATCCTGTACCCCGGTGCTCGATCAACAAGGCCATCTGAAGAGCATCATCCACATCGCCACGGATATCACCGAGCGGAAAAGCGCCGACCAGGCCGTGAAGGAGCGCGAGAAGGAGCTCAAGGCGCGAGTCAAAGAGCTTGAAGAGTTTTACGATATGGCCGTCGGCAGGGAGCTGAGAATGATCCAGTTAAAAAAAGAGAACGAAGGGCTGAGAAGGCAGGTGGAGAAATATCGGAAAACTTAGTTTAGCAAATGCGTATTTTCACCCATCTGTGATTGGGTATTTTTCCTCCCTGCTTAATACGTAATTTTGCGCATTTTTTCCGTTCTTCACATCTGCTTTAATTATTTTAGAACCCGACGGTACTTGAGAGGGTAAAATGCTTAGACTTGTCTGCCCAGGATGTAAAAGGGACACATACAGCTCCGATGAATTAAATTTCCGGCGTTGTCCTTACTGCGGAACGTCGTTCAGTGGAGTTCACGGTATCAACCGAAGGAATGAAGAACGGACCCTGGAGGAACGCAGGTGCTTCTTGGTTTACAAAGGACAGAGGCTGGAAGCCACAACCATCGATTCTTCCGAAAGCGGTTTCTCGATCAATGTGCGCGGAGATAGCTCGCTAAGAAAAGGCGACGTCATATCTGTATGCCTGGATGACTTGGAAGCCGAGACAAAGATCGTGTGGATCAGTTCGCAGCCGGACCGTTTCCGTCTCGGCCTGCAAAGGGCTTTGTAGATTGCCAATAGCACACTGAAGCCTTTCTAACTCCCTTTTTCGAATCCCGAAAGCTTCGCAATCTTCTTCTCCCCATCTCGCCTCTACGTATTTCTACACATCCATAAATGAGTATTTTTACACATCTGAAATGGGTAGTTCTTCGCATTTAAACGCAATTCTCCCTCAAGTAGATTGGAGGTTATCGACTTGGACAGACAACATGAGCAAAGTGCAGAAACCGGACTTCACATCAGGAGGTGATAGGATGGAATAGTATCACAACACAGTGGGCTTATTGCCTGAATCCGCAAAAAAAATCCACAAAAACTTCGAGAGGGAAGAAATGAGAAAGAGAAGAAGACAAAATGGATACAAAGAAAACAACGGATTCACAAGAAGGGCATTTTTGAAAGCTTGGCGGAGCGCGCTGACGTCATCGTTGACTTTACGGGCGTCCCTGCGGGCAATTATGTTTTGGGCAATGTTGGTCCCGATGAGCCATTTGGCGGCGGCGCACCCGGCGTCGATTTCCCTGTAAGCGATCCGGCGTCAACCGGGCAGGTGATGGAATTCCGTGTGCACTCAGGCTGGAAACTGGACATGAGCACACCGCCGCGCTTCCTGGTGCTGCCGACCATTGCTCCGCTTCATTTATCTTTCTTTTGTTGACAGCACACGAATCTTGGATCAGATGCAAGCTTCACCGGTCAGTACGTAATCGATACAGCAACTTTTCCTCCATATAGAGAAGCTTTCGGACCCTTTTCGCAGCCGGTTCAGCATCCGATGGAGATGCATTCGGGTTTTTCGCCGGACTTTGGAGTTCACGTCACGGATTCTGCCCTTTGCGGCTCCTGCCACACGCTGTATACCCCATCCGTTGACGCGGGAGGAAACGTGGTCGGAGAGTTTCCGGAGCAGATGACTTATCTTGAATGGGAGCACGGC
>JBFLXP010000357.1:0-3394 GCA_040757315.1 Nitrospirota bacterium | reverse complement strand
AAATCAATGCCGCAATAAAATTTGTGCTGATTGGTGTAAAATCTCATAAAGGCCTCCTTTGGAAAATGTTTGGGTCCTGAATCATACCTGTTTCGGGTATGATTCAGGGGGGCCTTAATGAGTATCATCTCCATGGACCGGATCGATGAGTCCTGCCGGATAGCGTTCTTTCTCTTTATTTTTTAGAATTGAACTCATAACTTTTGCCTTTGTCTGACCGGCTACAAGAAAAACAATTTGAGCAGTGTTGTTGAGGGCGGGCAGCGTTAAGGTAATTCTATCAACTTCCGGTTTTCCCGCACGGACAGGAAGGACGATTTTCGCTCTTTCTTTGAGCGCTGCCGAACCGGGGAAAAGCGATGCGGTATGACCGTCTTCACCCATACCCAGCAGGACAAGATCAAACTCCGGAAATTCCCCTTCTGATAGGTGGAAAAAAAGCTTTATCTCTTCTTCATAGAATTCTGCCGAAACCGAAGGCGAAGGTACATCTGTTCTGATCGGGTGAATGTTTTCTACGGGAATCGGAATTTTTCGTAAAAGGCTGTCATAAACTGAACGATAGTTGCTGTCAGAGTGATCGGGCGGCACAAAGCGCTCATCAACCCAAAAAAAATGAATGCGACGCCACTCAATCCTCCAGCTATAGTCAGAGCCCAGGATTTCATAAAATCTTCCCGGTGTGGAGCCTCCCGAAAGGGCTGCCACAAACCGACCTTTCAGGTCCATATTCCTCACTGACAAATCCGCAAAAACCTCAGCGGCTTTTCGACTGACCACCTCTAAATCGTGGAATATCAGAGCTTTCATCACTACTACTCGTCTCCAAAGGCATCCAGTCGCGGCCGTCTTTCTTAATCAGATCGTCCGCCTCGGCGGGTCCTGACGAGCCCGCATCATAATTGGGAAATTTTTCAGGTCTTGTTTCGGCCTCCAAGAAATTCATGACTGGAGTGAGCAATGACCACGTTTCCTCGACGCCTTCCTGCCGCAGGAACAGCATCTGGTCCCCGAGCATGCAATCGAGAAGGACCCACTGATAAGCGTCAAGGAGGATCCCCTTCCTGTACGTGAAGTCCATCAGCACGGTTTCCAGACAGATCCGGGAGCCGGTTCTTTTGGTCTGAAAGGCGAGTCTGATGCCCTCGTCGGGCTGTATTGTGAAACACAGAATATTCGGTTCGATTACTTCCTCCATGACTCTTCTGAACATCGAATAAGGGACAGGTTTGAAATGAATGGAAATTTCCGTATTTCTTGTCGTCATCCTTTTCCCGGAACGGAGATAGAAGGGCACTCCGTGCCATCTCCAGTTGTCTATGAAGACTTTCATCGCGGCGAAGGTGGGAGTTGCAGATTCCGGTGCGATTCCCGGTTCTTCTCTATACGCAACGACGGACTCGCCGTCTATCGTTCCGCGGCCATATTGTCCGATCACCACCGAATCATGCATCTTTTCCGGTGAAAAAGGCCTGATGGAACGAAAAATCTTGATCTTCTCATCCATGACGCGGTCCGCGTTGAACGCGACAGGCGGCTCCATAGCCGTCACCGCAAGGATCTGAAGGATATGGCTCTGGAACATATCTCTTATCACGCCAGCTTTTTCATAGTAGGCCGCCCTGTGCCCGACACCAATAGTCTCGGAGCACGTGATCTGCACATGATCCACGTATCTCCTGTTCCAGAGCGGCTCAAAGATTGAATTTGCAAACCGGAACATGAGCATGTTTTGAACCGGTTCCTTCGCAACATAATGATCGATGCGGAATATCTGTCTCTCCTTGAAGTATTGTTTGAGTACATTGTTAAGCCTTTTTGCAGAATTCAGGTCATGGCCAAAAGGTTTTTCAATGACGATGTGTGTATAAGCTCCGTCTTCCTGCGCAAGACCGGCACGACCCAGATTGTTTATAACGTCTTCGAAAACGAAAGGGGGAACGGCCAAATAGAAGATGCGATTTCCCCCGGTGCCGTGTTTTGTTTCAAGCGAGGGCAGTCTCTCTTTGAGAATCGCGGCATATGAGTCCATCTGAGAAAAATCAAGAGACACAAAATAAAGCTTCGAAGCAAAATCAGTCCACGACGGATCATCGAAATCCTCGGGGAACGCAGACTTCGCTGCTTCACCGATCATGCTGCGATATTTGTCGGCGTCAATCTCTATGCGGTCGGCGCTGAGAAGAAAAAAGTCCTTACTGAGCAGTCCGTGCTTGTAGAGTCTGTATATCGAAGGGATCAGCTTTCTTTTTGCGAGATCCCCTGCCCCTCCGAAGACAATAAGAGAAGAAGGGCCTGATATTTCGAGCTCACAGCCCTCAATCGTTCTGAAGGTTTTCTCTTTTTCAGAAGGCTCGCTGATTTCTTCTATCATTTGATCAGGGCATTCCAGTCTGCGGAGAATTTCTCCATGCCTTTTACAGTCAACTCATGGCCGATGTCATAATCCTGCCACTTCCGCGAAAGATCTATGTCTCTGTAAGGGATGCTTTTTAATACGCCTGCGTTGCAGACATACTCATCGCCGGGCATGGGGCACCCTTTCTCTCCCCATTCTTTCAATATGCCGTAAGGCGCGGTGACAATATCTGATCCCAGTCTAATCGCACACAAAAGATGGCCCAGACTTCGTACGCTTGCGGTGAGCAACTCCACATGACCATCGCCTTTTTTATACATTTTGATAATGTGGGCTATCAAGTCCATGCCGTTTTCGCCCATGTCGTCAAGACGGCCCACAAAAGGAGAAACAAAGACGTCACCTTTTTTTGCCCCTTTTGTTGCAGCATATACGGCCGCGGCCTGTTCCTGTGAAAAACAGAGGGTATTGTTCACGCGCAACCCCTCTTTGACTGCCTGCTCGGCAGCTTTCAACCCTTCCCTTGACGAAGGAAATTTTACATGAGCGTTAGGTATCCAGGAAAACATCTCCCTGCCCTGCCTGAGCATCTGCTCAGAGGTTGTAGACGGATCGGCATACACCTCGATCGATATCGCTCCCCGGGGCAACAGTCCGGAAACATCGTTGACGACTTCCCGGTAGAAGCCGAGGGCCTCCTCTTCGCTGAATTTCTCGCCGCGTTCGATGCGTGCTTTGGCCCTGGGATTCTTTGAGATGAGCGTCGGATTTGTCGTTTGGCCGTCAAGGAACCCCAAAAGGCTGATAGTTTCCCGAGTCTCGGCGGAATCGCCGCCGTCGATGAATATTCTTGTTCTGAGGCTCTCCGGTCTCAAAGAAGCTCCTTCACTTTCCTGACAATGCTCTCTTTCGATATCTCCTCGTAGTCGAGAAGTTCCTTCGGCTTCCCACTCTTTGGAATTTTTCTCACCGCCAGCGAATATATTGAAACGGCGCAATCAGACAGCGCACCGTTGACTGCCTCGCCGATGCCGC
>JBFLXP010000356.1:0-3409 GCA_040757315.1 Nitrospirota bacterium | reverse complement strand
CTGAAGATGCCCGGGCTCGACGGGATCGAACTCCTTGACGCGGTCAAAAAAGACGACCCGGAGCGCCCTGTTATTTTTATTACAGCCTATGCAACGGTCGAATCCGGTGCAGAGGCTATTCAGAAGGGCGGGTTTGATTTCATTACCAAGCCTTTCAGGAAAGAACAGATACTCTTCACTATTGACCGGGCAATGAAATGGATAGCCCTGCAGAAAGAAAACAAGATGTTGAAGGAACAATTAAAGAAAAGTGAGTAGTGAGATAGTGAGACAGTGAGGTAGAGAACAGGACACTCTACTATTGTATGAATGACTTGTCATTCCCGCTTGTCGGGAATCTTTCAGTATCTCACCCTAATTGAAGAAGGATTCCGGTCAAGCCGGAATGACAGATCGCGTTCGCCACCGCCAACCACTACTGTTTACTGTTTACTGTCTTTTTGACGTGTTCGTTCACAAACTGCTCGATATACATATCTGTCACCGCATCATTGTACAAGACCGCATCAAGTTGCTTTGTGTAGGCAGTGAGCTTACCCAGTATACATAGTGTATCTTCCATAGTCGATTGCTTATACTTCGCAAGAACAGCCTTGACCACGTCGCCTTCAACATGAATCGCAAATCCCAGCTTCTCTAAGATTTCCTGTATAAGTCTTGCCCGTCGCAATCTCCTGTCAAGAGATGATCCCCCCCCTTTGAAAGAGAACGCTATATAATTATCATTCACAGTCTCGGAAGCATACGCTTCTATCGTTGAAAAATGATATCCGAGCCTCACACTGAAATTCATGTAGTTCACGGCAACGATCGAAAAATTCCTTCCTCCCGTACGAACCTGTTGTTTTGCCGGAAGTGAAGAGGCCTGAGCATGCACGCTTGAAAAGCCCTTCCCTTCGGGAAGTCTTGGCTTAGGCCATTTCATGCTGCCCATTCCCTTGAGTATTGCCGAAAAGGGTATTGAAAGGATATCGGCCGGCGTCGGCTTCTTGACCTTCGGTGAAATGCCGCCGCCAATATCGAATAAGTGTATCGCGACAGGGATATCCGTCACAAGTTTCACCGTCCCGCTTAGTGATTTTATATCGTATCCTTCCACGATGGATGACATTGCTTGTATTGCTTTTTCGCGGGCAAAACGCGTTATATCATGCAAGGTCTCACAGTGTTCAGGCTTGAAACATGAAGCGTCAGGATCTGTCAAATTCAGGGGCACGATCTTCTTCATTACCATTTCCAGTCTTTTGAACAGAAACGTCTCTTTCAGAGGCTCTTTCTTTCCGGGCGCATGCTCCAGGAGCTCGGTCACTTTCCCCTCATATATATTGCAGTGTATGGCATCAACGGTTAGCTCACGACCGTGTCTGATTACCTCGGTTGCCACCTCAGTATTGAGAATTGCCGGGACTTGATATTCCCTGGCGAGGGACGCCAGATGCCCTGTTGCGCTTCCCACGTCTGTGATGATAGCCGACGCCTTATGCATGACGGTTACATATTTTGGATCGGTATGCCTCGCAACAAGAACAGCTCCCTCGGGGAAATGTTTCAGATCCTCTTCGTTCCTGAGGAGAAAAGCTTTTCCGAAACCAATCCCTTTAGAGGCGATCACGCCTCTCTCTATGAGGATGGGGCGACCCTTTATTCGTCTGGCAGGGCACACACCGGCTATTTGGCCTCCGAACAATAGCCTCAGAGGACGGGCCCGTAAAACATACAGGGTATTGTCTCTGTCAATAGCCCATTCTACGTCCTGAGGACAGCCATAATAGTTCTCAATTTCGAGCGCATACCCTGCGAGCATCCCGATCTGTCCGTCCGTGAAACAGTGTTTTGTACTCGCCTTCGTCTCCCGGCGGAATATGCTTCTGCCGATAATACCTCGTTCGGGCTGTCTTGATACGGTATACGAGCAAGTAGGCGTCGTTCCATCCTCCATGAATTTGCCGAATCCGCAGAGCGCATGCACTATCATATGATCAGCCAGAGGTTCATTCGCGTCCCTCGTATACACCGCGCCGCTCGCCTTCGCATCCACCATGCCGAGAACCCCGACCGCCATGACCATCTCTTCCTCTGAAAAACCTTTTGTCTTGTAATAAAGAATTGCCCGTGGAGCAAACAGACTGGCAACAACCTCTTTGTATCTTTCCAATATCGAGTCCCCGGCAACGTTGAGAAATGTAGCATACTGCCCCGCAAAGCTGAAATGGCCGACTTCGTGGACTGCGCTGCTCCTCACGGAAACCGCCGTTTCTTTACCGGTCTTCCGGCAGAGATCGGCGTAAGCATTTCTTATCTCGGCTGCCATATCATCAGGACTTGCCGACCTTATGATAGTGTCCTGTATTTCCTTGCTGACCTCCTGAAGCTCTTTTAGGTTATGCACACTCAGCGCCGAAATCATCCTATTCGTATTTTCGAGAAACCTGTTATGTTCCATGAACCTCTTGAATGCATATGCGCTGATCACGAACCCTTCCGGCGTTGGAAGACTCAGCGCTGTCTTTACGGCTCCGAGACGTGTCATCTCATCGCCGGCTACATTTGCCATATCACCGTTAATATTATCGAGCGGGATGGTCAGACCGCTGACCGGAACCTCGAATTTCTGTTGGAGGATGTTCTCGATCGATCCGTTGATAACGTAGAATCTCCTGTGGAGAACCGAATAGGTGTCCCCGGAGGAGAGAATATTCAGATTCTCGATGATACAGAGAACCCCGCGGGCGATCAACCGGACGCTCGAATGGATGTACTCATCGTCGAAAAGATATTCGCCCGACAATTTTTCTTCCATGTCCGCCATGAGTCTGAGCACAGAATTGTTCTTTGCCAGAAGCTGTTGAAAAGCAAAATATTTCTGTCTGAAAACTTCGCTGAAACTGTCGGGCTGTTCCCCGGAAGCGGTTCGTCTGAATAATTTTTGTAGCTTCATCAGTCTCAATAAAGCTGCGGTACCGTCAGTCAGGGCCTCTACGGGCAGCATCCTCCGGCATATTTCGCGTGAGAAGAGTAGATGAAGCCCTGGAGCGGCTTTATCCCGATTCTTATCGGGGCCGGGAATGGGTTCCGAAAGCTTTCGGGACATCTGCTCTTCTTCATCATGCGTTTGCGAATAATCCGGGTCAGGGAGAATTTCCGTGAGTGCGCGATGATGAGATGTGCTCTTTGATGAATTGTTCAACATACATGGTGGTAACCGCGTCATTGTACATGACCATATCAAGCTGTTTCGTATAGGCGGTCATTTTACCTATGATAAACAACTTTTCCTCTATCGTTTCCTGTTTGTATTTCGGCATGATAGCGTCAATCACGTCTTCTGTGACAGAGACTCTGAAATCCATATGTTTGAGAATTTCAGTTATAAGCCTGACACGTCTCAGTCTCCTGTCCTGGGCAGCCC
>JBFLXP010000355.1:0-3452 GCA_040757315.1 Nitrospirota bacterium | reverse complement strand
TAAGTTCGGGGTGAGGGCCTATAACCGATGCAAGTTGTGCGGCCGGTCGAGGGCGTATATCCGGAAATACGGCATGTGCAGAATCTGCTTCAGGACACTTGCGCTCCAGGGCCAGATACCCGGAGTAGTGAAGTCGAGCTGGTAGCCTATGTCTTTTGCGGAGGTGTTGAATGTTGACTGATCCGATAGCGGATATGCTGACAAGGATTCGGAACGCCGTTCGAATCAAGGCGGAAAAAGTGGATATCCCCATTTCCAAGATGAAGCTTGAACTGGCCAAAATCCTGAAAGAAGAGGGTTTTATCAGAGCTTACAAGATCCTGAAAGACAGGAAACAGGGTGTTTTGCGGATTATTCCGAAGTATGTGGATAGCGAAAGCGTTGTCTCCGGGCTGAGGAGAGTGAGCCGACCGGGGAGAAGGGTCTATGTCGGCAGGGACGAGATCCCGACAGTTATGGGTGGTCTGGGTGTCGCGATTCTCACAACGTCGAAGGGAATACTGAGCGATAAAGCGTGCCGGCGGGACGGCGTCGGCGGAGAAGTTATCTGTTACGTGTGGTAAAGGAGACAGGAGAGCATGTCGAGGATTGGGAAAAAGCCGATAGGAATACCTGAAAAGGTTTCGGTCGAAATCGATGCGGGAATGGTACGTGTCAAAGGACCGAAGGGAGAACTTAGCTGGGACTTCCCTGATAAAATAAGGGTCTCTGTAAATGACGGCGCCATATCGGTGGAGCGGTCAGGAGATTCGAAGATAGAAAGGGAATTGCACGGGCTTGCGAGAAGCATCATTAATAACATGGTCATTGGTGTCTCTCAAGGCTACCAGAAAGTCCTCGAAATCTTCGGTGTTGGGTATAAGGCACAGGTTATGGGCGACAAGATCGTACTGACGCTCGGCTATTCGCATCCGATCGAGTTTCAGTTGCCTGCGGGCATAAAGGTCTCTATTGACCCGAAACAGACGCAAATGACTCTGACGGGTGTCGACAAACAGCAGCTTGGACAAATTGCTGCGAGTCTCAAGGATTTGAGACTGCCGGATGCTTACAAGGGAAAAGGAATCAGGTACGCCGGCGAAAGGCTCAAGCTGAAGGTAGGGAAAGCAGGCAAAAAATAGCTTACGGCTGACAGACGTCCGGATGTCAGCTTTCTTATGGAGGTTGTTTTGGCTGAAAGTAGAAGAGAAGGCCGAGAAAGGCGACACAGGAGAACAAGAAAAAAGGTGGCTGGAACCCCTGAGAGATTGCGGCTATCGGTCTACCGGAGCCTTAATCATATGTATGCGCAGATTGTCGACGACATCAAGGGACAGACGCTTGTGACTGCGTCCAGTCTTGACAAAGATTTTAGAGATCTGAAGCATCACAAGGGCAACGTCAAGACCGCAAAGCTTGTCGGGGAACTCATTGCCAGGCGCGCCGCCCAAAAAGGGATAAAAAAAGTTGTCTTTGATACGGGCGGTTATAGATATCACGGCGCCATCAAGGCGTTGGCGGAAGCAAGCAGGGGTGCAGGATTAGAATTCTGATAGTTGTCGGTTCCCGGTGACGACTGACCGGGAAACTGACAATCGGCAACCAAGAACCGTTATTTGGAGGTTATGTGGAGAAGATTGATCCGGAAGGGCTGAGCTTAAAAGACAAAGTGGTCTACATAAACAGAGTCGCGAAGGTGGTGAAAGGAGGAAGAAGGTTTTCCTTCACAGCCCTTGTCGTTGTGGGTGACGGGGAAGGCACTGTCGGGGCCGGCAAAGGGAAGGCATCGGAAGTCCCTGAAGCGATAAGAAAAGCCGTTGAGCAGGCCAAAAAGTCCCTTGTCCGCTTCCCGATAAAGGATGCCACGATTCCTCATAGAATCATTGGAAGGTTCGGCTCCGGAACCGTTGTCATCAATCCTGCTGTAAAAGGGACCGGCATCATAGCCGGAGGCGCGGTCAGAGCCGTTCTCGAGGTCGCGGGCGTACAGAATGTTGTTGCAAAATCTCTCCGCAGTCACAACCCCTTCAATTCGGTGAAAGCTACTCTCAACGGTCTCATGAACCTCAAGAATGCTGATGTGGTGATGAAACTCAGAGGTAAGGCCGAGGAAGAGCCTCAGGAGGCAGCATGAAACTGGAAGATCTGAAAGCCGCCACAGGCAGCAGAAGCAGAACTAAACGGGTAGGTCGGGGCATCGGCTCCGGCCACGGCAAGACCGCCTGCAAAGGCCATAAAGGGCAGAAGGCCCGTTCGGGAGGGACAAAAGGCCCCGGGTTTGAAGGGGGACAGATGCCTCTTCAAAGAAGACTTCCCAAGCGCGGCTTTAAGAACCCATTCAGCATTGAATACGCAGTTATCAATCTGAAGGATATTAATAAAATCACGGGGTTGGATGTCGTTACGCCGGAGGTGCTGATTGAGAGAGGCATTGTCAAAGACCTGAAACACGGGATCAAGGTACTTGGCGAGGGGGAGATCACGCGACCTTTGACCGTGAAGGCTGACGCTTTCAGCGCTTCCGCCGTCAGTAAAATAGCCGCGGCCGGCGGCAAGGCAGAAGTGCTGTAAGCATTGATTGCGGAAACTTCCGGAGTGGAGAACTCCTTTTTTTTTGGCCGTTTTTAACTAATTATAATTTGTCGGCTGTTTACTCTTGACTTTAAACTTTTGACTTTATTATGGGAATTATATCGAGTTTTCAGAACATTTTTAAGATCCCGGAACTGAAAAGCCGGGTCTTGTTTACTCTTGCCCTCCTTGCGGTTTACCGCATAGGCGCGCACATACCCACTCCGGGTATTAACGGAGAAGCTTTGAGCGAGTTCCTCGCCAAAAGCGGAGCGGGCGCGCTCATGGGGTTCTTCGATATGTTTTCGGGCGGCGCCTTATCTCGTGTGACGATTTTCGCGCTCGGGATCATGCCGTACATCAGCGCCTCCATTATACTCCAGTTGCTGACCGTTGTGATACCGGCCCTGGGTAAGCTTGCCAAGGAAGGGGAAGCGGGCAGAAAGAAGATTGTAAGGTACACCAGGTACGGGACGGTTGTTATTAGCGCAATCCAGTCGTTCGGTATCGCGGTCGGCCTTGAGAGCATGCAAAACGGTGCGTTCGTCCAGAATCCCGGATGGTCGTTCAGGCTTTTGACAATGATCACCCTGACTTCGGGAACGGCTTTTATTATGTGGCTCGGAGAACAGATCACCGAGAGAGGGATCGGCAACGGCATTTCACTCATCATATTCGCCGGCATCGTCGCCCGTTTCCCGAACGCCATCGTCAGTACAGTCAGACTTTTGCAGGCGGGTGAACTCTCGATATTCTTCGTCATCTTTCTTGTAGTGATGATGATAGCCGTCATAGGGGCGATAATATTCATGGAGAGGGGGCAAAGGAAGATACCCGTTCAGTATGCAAAGCGGGTAGTTGGCCGAAAAGTATACGGCGGCCAGGCCACGCACTTGCCTCTT
>JBFLXP010000354.1:0-3452 GCA_040757315.1 Nitrospirota bacterium | reverse complement strand
GAGCAGGTATTGCCCGGAAATACGGAGAAAATCCAAAGGTCATCAACGCCATTTTAGTCCATCACGGTGAAGGAGAGCCGGTGACCGTGGAATCGGCGCTCATCGCCGCAGCCGACGCTCTTTCGGCTGCCAGGCCTGGTGTAAGGAAGGAGAGCATAGAGAACTATCTCAAGCGGCTCGAAAAACTGGAGCAGATGGCAATGTCTTTCAGGGGCGTCGAAAAGTGTTATGCTATCCAGGCCGGAAGGGAGATCCGGATTATTGTCAAGCCCGAGGACGTGAGCGACGAGATGTCGTCGCACATCTCCAGGGAACTCGCAAAGAAGATAGAATCGGAGATGACATATCCGGGGCAGATTAAGGTGACGGTTATCCGGGAATCGCGTTATGTAGAGTACGCCAAGTAGCGCCATGAAACTCTTGTTTGTCGGCGACATTGTTGGCAAAGTCGGCAGGACTGCAATAAAGTCGCTGATTCCCGTGGTGGTTGCAAAATACAAGGCGGACTTTGTTGTTGCCAACGGTGAGAACGCGGCGGGAGGGTTCGGGATCACCGAAAAAATAGCCTCGGAAATCTTTGACTGCGGCGTGCACGTCATAACTACGGGCAACCACGTATGGGACAAGAAGGAGTTTATCCCGCAGATTTCCAAGATGGACAGGGTTCTCAGGCCGTTGAATTACCCTCCGGGAGTTCCGGGCTTCGGCAGCGTCCTTTACACCTTCCCAAATGGTTCGAAAGCGGCTGTGATCAATCTTTCCGGGCGAGTCTTCATGTCGAACTTCGATTGTCCCTTCAGGGTCGGGCAGCAGGAATTCGAGAGGCTGAGCCGGGAATCGAAAATCATAATCGTCGATTTTCACGGAGAGGCAACCTCTGAAAAGATCGCCTTCGGTTACTTCGCTGACGGAAAGGTTAGCGCGGTCATCGGCACTCATACCCATGTCCAGACTGCAGACGAGAAGATCTTATCCCGCGGGACGGCTTACATCACCGATGTAGGTATGACAGGCCCTTCTGACTCCGTCATCGGCATAGAGGTGGATCAGATAATCCATCGTTTCCTGACAAACATGCCTATGCGCTTTGAAACCGCGAGGGGAGAGGGCATCTTTTCGGCAGTTATTGTTGAAATTGACGACAGGTCGGGCAGAGCCACGGCCATACAGAGACTTCAGCTTAAATATCCCTGAGAGGTCATGCAGGACATATCCATTTCTTCACGCACGGGCAGACCCCTGTGTCTGCCCTCTTCAGGGGGGGGTGCTGTAAAAAGTGACAATTGTGTCATGGTTCGATACGCTCACCATGACAGTTTTCCGTGGGGAATTTTTTCTATTGTCTATTTGCTCTGGGCCGGCGCAGGCGGCTGCGGCGTCGACTGAACCGGAGCGCCAGTACCCTGCTGCACAGGTCCCGACTGGGCAGGGATTGACTGCTGTTGTTCCTGAACGGGGACCTGCTTGACAACAGAGCTTCCTTGCGTCGTCAGAATGGCCAGGATAAGGGATGTGAGCATAAATCCCACCGCCGCAAAGGTTGTCAATTTGCTCAGAAACGTCGCGGCCCCGCGCCCGCCGAAGAGAGTCTGGCTGGACCCGCCGAAGGCCGCACCCAATTCGGCTCCCTTGCCGCTCTGAAGAAGAACTACGGCGATAAGAAAAAGACAGACGATGACGTGAAAAATTGTCAATAGTATTATCATTGCACCTTCCCGAATTTTACAATTTTGCTAAAACTCTCGACCTTCAGGCTTGCACCGCCGACGAGGGCACCGTCGACATCTTTGCAACCCATGAGGGAATCTGTATTCTCAGGCGTTACACTGCCGCCATATAGTATACAAAATTCGTCGGATTTATTTCCATACAGGCTCTTCAGCCGGTCTCTGATATGCGAATGCGCTTCCTGTGCCTGATCCGGAGTTGCCGTTCTTCCCGTGCCGATCGCCCATATCGGCTCGTAGGCGATAACGATTTTTCCCGGTTCTATCTCTGCAAGACCGCGCTCCAACTGTCCGGACAGCACGTCGAAGGTACGCCCGGCTTCTCTTTCCTGCAAGGATTCCCCTATGCACATTATAACGCCGAGGCCCGCCTTCAGTGCGGCTCTGATTTTCTTGTTCACCGTCCCGTCGGTCTCCAGAAAATACTGCCTCCGTTCGGAATGTCCGACGATAACATATTCACAGCCCAGATCCGAAAGCATGAGCGGAGAGATTTCTCCCGTATAGGCGCCTTTTTCCTCATAGAACACGTTCTGCGCCGCAAGCATGATATTCGTGCCTTTAAGCGCGGCGGATGCCGTTTCAAGTGAAGTGAAGGGAGGCGCGACCACAATATCCGTGTCTTTAACATCCACGACTGCCGGGATGAATTCTCCAAGGAAATCCCGCGTTTCACCCATTGTCTTGTTCATCTTCCAGTTAGCGGCCATCATTGGTCTTCGCATGGTGATAATTTACAGAACGGAGGAGTCTGTGTCAAGGCCGTGAATTGTAACTCCATTCAGTCAAGCGGTCACATGGTTCGACATCCGTCTTACGTATTGACGGATCACCATGACATTTGTCATCCTGAGCCCGTCGAAGGATGCATGGGGTAGCTTTCATGGCATGACGCCCAGCCTCGCTGAAGGGCGACTATGAATATTTCCGAAGCCACTTTAAAAAAATCTTCTCTATCGGTAAAATACCATACTATTATTTTGACCCGACCAAATAAAGGAGGATATCGTGAACAGAAAGATCGACTTACACGAGAAAGACATCCCGAAACAGTGGTATAACATCCAAGCTGATCTGCCCCATCCGCTCCCGCCGCCTCTTAATCCGGGCACGGGGCAGCCGATAACGCCGGATATGCTGGCCCCTGTATTCCCCATGAACCTGATTGAACAAGAGGTGAGCACTGAACGGTGGATAAATATCCCCGATGAGGTTCTCGAAAAGTATCTGATCTGGAGACCTACGCCGCTACACAGAGCCCGGTTTCTGGAGCAGCATCTGCAGACGCCTGCACGGATTTACTTTAAAAACGAGGGTGTCAGTCCTCCCGGCAGTCACAAGCCCAACACTGCGGTGGCTCAGGCTTACTACAACAAAGTGTTCGGCGTAAAGCGTCTTGCCACAGAGACGGGTGCGGGACAGTGGGGCAGTGCCCTCGCCTTTGCCTGCAGCCTGTTCGGCCTCGAATTGAAAGTATACATGGTCAGAATAAGTTTCAACCAGAAGCCATACAGGAGAATACTCATGGAAACATGGGGGGCGAAATGTGTGCCCAGTCCAAGCCCTGATACCAACGCGGGGAGGAAATTCCTCGAACAGAATCCCGAACATCCCGGAAGTCTCGGCATCTCCATCAGTGAAGCAATCGAAGATGCAGTCACCACAAAAGATTCAAGGTACTCCCTCGGCAGCGTTTTAAATCACGTCCTACTGCACCAAACCGTT
>JBFLXP010000353.1:0-3464 GCA_040757315.1 Nitrospirota bacterium | reverse complement strand
CTATGGAAACGGGGACTTCATCCGGAAAATGACAACAGCCCATGATATTGAAGCTGTCATAAGGGAAAAAGGTAGGCCAAAGAAGAAGGATGAGAAGTAAAAATAGAACCGTCCCCTTTTCTTCTCTCATTCTTCTCTGTCTTCTCTGTGATTGCCGGGCTGCGGAAGTATCTGTTGGGCTGGAAGGCGTACTTTGGAGTTTGCGAGAGCAGATCGGTATTGAAGGAGATGGATTCATGGATAAGACGCCGCCTTCGTTGTTATCTTTGGAAACAGTGGGGGAAGAGCGGATACCATGAATTGCGCAGGCGAGGGGTGAGCCGTGACCTTGCCTGGAACACAGCAAAGTCGGCGCACGGACCTTGGAGATTAAGCCGGAGTCCTGGCCTGGCGTTTGCGCTACCAGCCCGATACTTTGCGTCATTAGGACTGCCCAGTCTCTATGAGAAAAACCATGGGAAAACTTAATCAGCCGAACCGCCGAGGTACGTGATCCGTATGCCGGGTGGTGTGGGAGGGGCGAAGCCGAGAGGCTTCCCCCTATCCCGATTATATGAAATTCCTAAGTCCACCTTCAACAGGATGAAACTGTGGGAAAGTTGATATTTACAACTTCCATTTATTTGGAGGAAAGCATTTCGACTATTGAATAATGTCATCAATGGAGGGGATATAGTGAGTCATCAAAAATTCCACGAAATAAACTTAGCAGGCCCATGTGGATTCTATTGCGGTACTTGTAGACATTATCTCGCAAGAGCAAAAGGATTATTAAAAGAAAAAAATCTAAAACATGGATGTAAAGGTTGCCGAATACAAGATAAAAATTGCGCTTGGATTAAAAGAGATTGTGCATTATTAAGAAAGAAACAAATAGAGTTTTGTTTTGAATGTAAAGATTTCCCTTGTGCTAATCTTAAGAAACTCGATCAACGTCATCTTCGCAATGATAAAGTGAGCCTTATTGATAATTTACTACGGATAAAAAAGATTGGCGCAGAGCAATGGCTTAAGGAACAAGAAGATGAATGGAGATGCCCCAAATGTGGAGGAAATATATGTATCATAGATAGGGAATGTTATGATTGTGAGTATGAAATCGATTGAAAAAAGGAGGGGCTCGGAATTTCATAATAATAAGGCAGTGTGTGGTTCAATTCGAAGAAAACTTCCGTTAGGTGATCAAAGGTTTGGATGACAACGCCAACTACGGAATCTGCCCGGGCAAGATTCTTCCCACAGCAGCGATGACTCTTTCGTGAACCTCCTCGATGCCCGCCGACGCATCGATTACTCGTATCCTCTCCGATTCCTGTGCTGCAAGCAACAGAAATCCGTCCCTAACACGTTCGTGGAACTCGACGTCCTCAAGTTCGAGCCTGTCGGTTTTATTGATTCCTTTGTTCCTTCTCAATCCTGTTTCCACGTCGAGATCGAGGAGCAGCGTAAGATCGGGACGAAAACCCGACGTCGCTATCCTGTCGAGCGAATGAATAAGTCCGAGGTCGATTCCTCTCCCATAACCCTGATAGGCGATGGTCGAATCGGTGAACCTGTCGGTGACGACAATCGCGCCGCGCTTGAGAGCGGGCATGATCAGCTCTTCCATGTGCTGCGTCCGGGATGAAAAATAAAGAAGGAGTTCCGTCATCGGCGCCATCTCATTGTGATCGGGCGAAAGCAGCACTTCCCTTATCTTGTCGCCGATTTTTGTACCGCCTGGTTCGGCAGTTAGCGCGACGTCAAAGCCCTTTTGTCTGAGATGATTGAAGAGGAGCTTCGCCTGCGTTGATTTGCCGGTTCCCTCGATGCCCTCAAGGGAGATGAAAGTCCCTTTTTTCATCAGGCCGCCGTCATCATCTTCTTCAGTTCTTTCAAGACCCCGAAGACCTTTAGCGTTTCATCCTCACTGCGCGAGCCTGTCCCGCAGGAAGGAGTGAGGAGAATCCGGGAGAGCAACAGATCGGAAGGTATACTCTTCGACAGCAAATCAATTCCGGCATCTAAACGGCGTCTGACCGAACCTGCATCTTCTGCTCTTATGCTGTCTGTGGTCGGCACTATGCCCCAAGCAAGATAACCGCCCCTGTTCAGGAAATCCCGGAACTCGTCCGGATAGAGCGAAATCGATTCGACATAATCGTAAGCATCGAAACTGACGATGCTTACGCCGCTTCCGATCACAAGCGGCCAGTCTGCCTTGCTGCAGCAATGGATTCCGGGAATTCCTCCGGCAGCCGAAACAGCATCAGACGCTTCTTTCAATAAGCGCAATGCTTCTTCCGTGCTGACTCCGATGTAACTTGATGTGCCGAGCGCCGACAGGATCGGCTCGTCAAGGAAAAGGATGACCCTTTCTGCGGACTGCTTGAGAAGTTCAACCTGCCAACGGATCTTTGCCTTGAGCACCAGAAGAGAAACCTCCCTCAATTCCTCATCGAAATAAACAAGCCTTCCATCCGCATCTTTGAGACCGAGGGTGAAGGTGAGCGGCCCCGTGACATGACCTTTCAGAACCGAAAAGCCTTGACCTTCTATGAGTCTGATGAAGGCATATAGTCCACGCGCATATACCTCTGAAACAGGGATCTTCAAAACATCCGAGTACGTCTCGTAGAATCTCGTGAGGGAATCGCTTTCATCCCTATCGATCCAGATCCGCTCCCGCTCTTCGTCGATCCTGAGGAAAGGCATGCCCTCGGAATACTGCGGTATCATGAACTCACGGAATGACAGATTGGGCAGTTGAGGCCAGAAGGGTATGTCGAAGGAACCGAGCACTATCCTGCAAGCTTCCTCAGGATCCTTGTGGGGAAGACTTCCGATGCCCGTCGTTGAAAATGGTGCGAACATCTTCACATGATACCACAAAATACAATCCCCCATTCATCACCTCGGACAAAGGGATGAACAGGGGATCGACAGACCAAACACAACTTTTTATTTACTCTTTCTTCGCTGGAATTTCATCTTTTTCCTGAGCTTCGTGTGTTTATGCTTGCTCATTTTTTTCTTCCGCCATTTTTTTACATTTCCCACACATCCACCTCCTGTCAATAGTGTCAGAATAAGCAGTAAGCAGTATGCAATAAGCGGCAAAAAGAGACTTGCGATCTTTTGTTGCTAACTGCCTGCTTCCTACTGCCTATCCCCGGCCATTCTTCTTCCCGTATTCCCTGGCCTGATCCATGAACGCCTCGAGCTGTGTCGCAATGGTCGGCGATTCCGTCCCGTCGTACGGAATACTCATGCAGGGTATGCCGTAGTCCCTGCTGACTCCTCTCAGGAGCGCCGTAACAATCGTGCCCGGCATGCATCCGAAGGGCATGGCATTAACGAGACCGGCTGCCCCTTTTTCTATAAGATCAATGCCCTTGCCGATACTCAGGATCGTTTCTCCCTCAAAGGAGCTGTGGACATAAGGCGCCGCCTTCCTCAGTACGTCTCTGGTATCGGGTTCATCG
>JBFLXP010000352.1:0-3464 GCA_040757315.1 Nitrospirota bacterium | reverse complement strand
TCGATATAATGGTATAAAATGGGTGGTTGCCGCCGGAGACGATCTGACATAGTGACATGGCTCAATTTCCGAAACCGGATAAACTGCGTGTATGTACATGCCTTTATCTGACCATAGTGGTTTTACTGAATTCTTGAGTGAGGCTTTTGCTTCGTCTTCAGCCTCATCGAGACAACCCGTGATCCGGCTTAGGAAATTGAGCCATGTCACTTGTTTCTGCGCGGCCATGCTTGCGGTTTTTTCATTTTTCCTTCTGTCGGGCTCACTGACTCTTGTTTCCGCTGCTGATCCTTACGCTCAAGAAAGGCAGGCGATGATCGAGAAGGACATAAAGGGGCGGGGCGTTAAGGATAAGAAAGTACTCGAAGTCATGGCAAAGGTTCCGAGGCATCTTTTCGTGGATAGGTCTCTCATGGACAGAGCTTATGACGATAACCCTCTCCCCATAGGCGAGGGACAGACAATATCACAGCCGTACATAGTCGCCTACATGACCGAAGCGCTGAAATTGAATCCGACCGACAGGGTACTCGAGATCGGCACCGGCTCGGGATATCAGGCCGCAGTGCTTGCGGAGACGGTGAAGGAGGTTTATACCCTGGAGATACGAAAATCACTTGCAGACGGTGCTGCTGCAAGGCTGAAAAAACTCGGCTATAAAAATGTGTCTGTAAAATATGGCGACGGGTATTTCGGCTGGCAGGAACATGCGCCCTTTGATGCAATCATCATAACCGCTGCAGCGAACCACATCCCTCCGCCGCTGATAAGGCAGATGAAGGAAGGCGGAAGACTGATCATACCGCTTGGAAGCACGGTGTTCTATCAGACCCTGACGCTTGTTACGAAGAGGAAGGGTGATCTTGACGTCCGGCAGTTGATACCGGTGGCTTTTGTGCCCATGGTCGGGGAGACCGAAAAGCGAAAATGAGAACGGAAAACGCCAGCAAGTAGGCCAGAGATCCGAGCCACAGCACGGCTTTGAAGCCTACAGTCATTGCAATCATAGTCGCCAGAATCGGCGCAAGTACCGAGAAACAGCCGTTTACAGCCCATGCCCATGGTATCAGGGCCGCATTCCGCTGACTGAGGACGGCCAACCCGGCAGGGAAGGGGATTCCCATCAGAAATCCGAGGGGGAAGAAAAGCAGGAATGTCAAAAAAATTCTCGAAGACATTGCGCGCAAAGACATGATGTCGGAGATTGCCGGAATAAGGAAGCTCCAGACGATGACTATGACCGCTATTGCCATCAGCTCAAAAGGAGTCCGGAGCCCACGGATTTTGTGGCTGGACAGACTCCCCGCTCCGGAGCTGATGAGCACAGACGTGAGAACCGCGGCGAAGGCATAGCTTGGGTGCTCGAGGGGCAATATCATTTTCTGTATCAGCGGGACCTCCACAAACATAAATCCCAGACCGAGAAGTGCAAAATATGACAGAAAGAAAAGGTCGGGGCCGCCTTTTTCCTTCCGTCCGACGAATATCGGCAGTAGAATAAGAATTACGCTTGCGACAAATACCTGCACGAAGACGATGGGAAGGACGTACCCCTCCTCCACGAAAAACTGCCATTTTTCTCCCATTACGGAGTAGATTTCCTTGATATGGTTCAGTTTCAGGTAATAGTGAAAGAATGGGCTTTCATCCCTGACCGGCTCAATGTCGAACAGGTAGGATCTGACAAAGGCCGGGCGGTCTTTCTTGTCCACGAGCCGTTGAAAAGCATGGAAATACTCGTCCGAAGGCATGCGGACGAATCTGTTTGATTCCCCGGCGGATATTCCGGGATAATATACCAGATCGAATCTTCGGTCTTCGGAAAATTTCCTGAGCCTTCCGATCTCGTCAGCGGTCAGCGGAGATTTCTTTATCAGGATGCAGAGCGTTTCGATGCTGCGCATAGCGGTGATGTTCTTGTTGATCTCCGTGATTCCCAGTTCTTCCATGGCCGCGATCCCCGTGAGTAGAATCCTGAGTTCCGTTCTGGGCGGCGGGATGATAAAAAGATTGACCGACAGAAACCCGCCTGTATTCAGGTGACGAAGATATTCTTTGAATGCCTCCACGGTGAAACGGTAGTCCTCAAGAATGCCGAAGGAGCCTCCGGGGGAGGCGCCCGTCAATGAAATATCGACGATATCAAATTGGCGTCTGCCGTGTTTCAGCCATGATCTGCCTAGTCCCGTGGTCGTGTCGGACGAATAGATGCCGCCGGAGAATTCAAAAAAATCTTTGTCTATAACCTCTACGATAAGGGGATTGCTTTCGATTTTTTGAACCATGTCAGCCCCGTAGTGTCGAGCCACGAGTACCTGAAGACCGCCTTTCGGATCGAGAACCAACACTTCATTCAAGCTTTGTCCAATTCGCATGGCATCTTCTTTATTCGACGAAGAATTAACTAATTCATAAGGAAGAGCGGATGGCAGATACCCGAGGAAAGCCGGAGACTCTCCGCCCCCATCTCCGGTTATTGCATTCATCTGGCCTCCGTCAATCGAGAGCCCTATCTGTTCCGGAAGTGCGTCAAGATACCGAAGGCTTAGTCCCGGCGCGAACCTGGAGGCAGGACTCCTGAACACGTCAATTCGTGAATATGGACTCACGTATGTCTTGAGATGCTCTGCCCCCGGATATTTCAGGGCCGACTGCAATCCTTTGTACGGAGACATCCTGATTTCGAGGAGTTCCGGGTTGAGATGAAGCACGACAGCGATCACGAGGAAGAGGAGTGGAGCGGCGATTCGCGTGCGCCGTCCTCCCCACAGGATAGCGGCCGCAATAGGTAGGGAGGAAATCGCCACGACACAGGAATCAGGGCCGAGCATGCCCGCGAGATATAGGATGCCCAGCGAACCGGCGCCCGCTCCGAGCAGATCAGCGCCATACAGGCAGCCCGGGGCATCAGGAAAGGAAGACAATGCGGAAGCCACGATCAGGCCCGCGAAGAAGAATGGGATCGAGAGTATGACCGGATAGAGTCCCAGGTACAGTATATGGGTTTTAGACCAAAGGAGATTCACAGGGTCAAACGGGAGTTGATTGACTGCGGCATAACTCAACAGTATGCCGAGGCCCAGAAACAGGCTGTATGCCCCGATCCTTGACGTGTCTCTCAGCCTGGGATATGCGTAAAGCATTGTTCCGCTCGCTCCTATGCCGAGCATGGCGGTGCTTACGACCATGAAAGCGAAATGATAGGAAAGGGAAATGGAGAAGATCCTGGTCATCGCTATCTCATATGCGAGGCTGGAGGCGGAGCAGAGAAAGATGACAGGAAATATTGTGCGCCGTCTGTTCATATTAGGAATTATAGCAATATGAAATGCAGTTCGAATGGTAGAATATAACTATGGCGCTGAAAGACCAATGTCCGGGCAGCAGAGAAATACGAAACCCCTATCCCGAGGAAATCATCTGTTTCTGGTGTGACGCCGTTTCGGAGATATGGTCCGACGAGG
>JBFLXP010000351.1:0-3465 GCA_040757315.1 Nitrospirota bacterium | reverse complement strand
ACAGGGGAGTCGATAAATGACAATTACATCAGGTTCTTCTTCAAAGGAGGTGGAGCCGATCTGAAAAGGAGGCTGAGAAGGGTGGAGTTGATCAGGAGCATCCTGGCCAGGCTGGATTTCGTGGTCACCGTAAAGGAAGACGTCATCAACGCCATAGTGACGAAATACAAATCTTCGGATCTCGGAAGAAAACTGGAGATTTTAGGAAAAATGACCGCGTATACAAAACAACTCGACGCAATCCTTTCTGACGAGACAAGTGCGGACTTTCACTTGCAGGAGTTCGTGAGAGTGCATATGGAGTGAAAGCAGGGGCTCATCCGGCATACTAAACATTCGATTCTTGTTCTAAAGTTCGAGGGTCTTTCTAAGGTTTGTTTTTACCGAGGCAAATATGCTCTGTAAAAGCTCAAGCAGCTTTTCCTGGTTTGCGACGCTTTGAGAAATATTCTCGGGCAACGATAGCCCTGCCTTTAACTTTTTTTGCTTTTTCGATCAGAGCCGCATCAATAAGGTCTTCCCTGAGTTCAGGATCATTTACTATCTTTTCAAGGAAAGCTTCCTTCTCAGGGTTTCTTAATGCCTTAAAAGCTGTAAAAAAGACTTCTGCTGTTGCCTCGCCTGCTTTCAAAATCATACCTCCTGACTACCTCTGTCATTGCGGCTTGTCCGCAATCCTTCCGGGTTTTTCGAAGAGGCTACCGTCGAGCCTGAATTACTTCAACGAAGCCTCACCCGGAAAAACTTAATATTGCTATTTTACTCTAATCAACCCACCTCTGTAAGACCCCCGCTCACTGACTGCTTTATGTTCTCATCGGCATATATCCTCATCCAAGTTTCGCTTTCAGCTTCGACGGATATTTCTTTTTCAACTGTGAAAGGGTCGCCTGATCTTCACGATACTTTTTGTCAAACGCGCCCTTGTGCGCGTAATAATAGGAAAGCGCATCATGAACCTGCTCAAGTTTCAGATGTGGGTATTTCGTCAATAATCTTGTCGGGCGGCATTCCCATTAGCTCGTACCTGACGGCAATGTCCATTACCCGAATACGGGTGCCGCTGTTTACAGGCTGTCCTCCAGATATTCTTCTATCAATTGATATGTAGGGATGTTTTGTCTTTCTTTCTACAACCGGCACGTTTAGATCTCTTTTAGTGGGTCTTGTCTTTTTCAAACTTGGAGATTAATACCTGAAGCGTTTCCCTGAAAGAATCGATCTCGGACATCAGACAGATTATAGCATATCAAAGCTTTCCAGCCCTGGCGAGGGTGAGGACGACGACATCTTTTGCTCCGGCATTGATAAGCTGTTTCGAACATTCTCTCACGGTAGCTCCCGTTGTCATGACATCGTCGACCAGCAGGAGTCTTTTGTCTTTCACGTCTCCTTTAACAGCAAAAGCGTTTCTCAGATTCTTCGATCGTTCCTGCGCGGAAAGCCCGACCTGGGGCGCTGTCTCTTTTATCTTGAAGAGGGTGTCCATGAGAACGGGAGCCTTCATGTCCCTTGCAATAACACGGGCTATAAGAAGCGATTGATTGAAGCCCCTTTTCCTCAGACTCTTCTTGTGAAGAGGGATGGGGACTACTCCGTCCGTCTGGGGGACATCGAGGTTTATCAGCAATTCGCCGAGAGGCCCTGAGAGTCTTCTATGTCCAAAGAATTTCAATCGATTGATGGCGTCGGCGAGAACTCCGTCATACAATCCGAAAGATAAGGTACGGGAGAAAGGCGGCGGTTCTTTGAGGCATGCTCCGCAGACTCTGCCGTGCTCCGAAACAAGAGGCAGCGCGCAAACCCGGCATGAAGGACCGGTGTACGGCGCAATGAGAGACCAACAGGCGGAACAGAAGGGCGACAAATTCAGGACATCGGGGTCTTTCCCGCAGACCGGGCAGTGTGCGGGAAAAAAGAGATTGAAAAGGCGCAGGATCAGCGCATGTTTTGTAGGAGCGGATTTCCGCATCTGCCGCATTTGGGACCCAGGGCCCTTTTTGCCGTATAAATCTTGTTCTTCACTCCGCATACAGGACAAGACAGGATTTCGAATTCCGGGGCTGACATGGAATCGGCAATGGGAGACACCCCTGCATCGGACGCAGTAGTTTCGACCGGCTCTTCGCTTCTTTCCGGCTGCTCCAGTTTAACGGATCGGACGAACTGGATGAAGTTGTCGTCTTTCATGATAAGCTCAACACCCATGCCGTTCTTTGACGACTGAACAGATTGCTTTATCGTCCTCCGGACAATGCCTTTGAGACGCGAGACTTGATTGTCGGGAAGCATCAATTCGATGTCGACCGTGGTGCCCGGTGTGAAACCCCGGTTCGTTCTTATGAAAAGCCCGCTCTCGGAAACATTGCTCAGTATCCCCCGGAAACTGTATTGTCCCGAGCTGAATGTGGCCTCAAGTCTTTTTGTGAACCTCGGGGTGCGCTTGTACCCTCTTTCGCGCTCCATCAGAACTGCTCTTTAAGCTTGATGAGTTCGTCTCTTCTCTGGCCCGTTGAGATCATCTGCACTTCGACCCCGAGAATCGTTTCGATCTTTTCGATATATGCCCGCGCCGCCCTGGGAAGCTTATCAATAGCCCTTATCCCCGATGTGCTTTCCTTCCATCCATCCACTTCTTCATAAACGGGTTCGCACTCGGCAAAAATCTGCATTTCTTTCGGAAACTCGTTATACGTGGAACCTTTGTACCTATAAGATGAGCACATCTTGATGGAATCCAGTCCGTCCAGAATATCGAGCTTTGTTATGGCCAGACCGGTGACACCGTTGATTCGGACTGAATGCCGCAGAACAACCATATCCAGCCAGCCGCACCTCCTGGGTCTTCCGGTCGTGGCGCCGTATTCTCCGCCTCTCTCCCTCAAGTGTTCGCCGAGAGAATCTTTTATCTCTGTGGGAAACGGTCCGCTGCCGACTCGTGTTGTATAGGCTTTCACAACGCCGAGGACTTTCGATATCTGCGTGGGGCCGACGCCGAGTCCGGTACAGGCGCCTCCTGCAGTCGCATTTGATGATGTCACGTAAGGGTAAGTCCCGTGATCTATGTCGAGGAGTGTTCCTTGTGCTCCTTCGAACAAAACATTGCCGTTCGCGGATATGGTCCTGTGCACGATAATGTCCGTGTCGGCGATGAACTCGGAAAGAACCGCCGCATGCCCCATATATTCATTATATATATTTTCGGCGCGAAAGCCGGGGGCCTTATAGAGGTGCTCGAAAAGAAAGTTGACGTGAAAGAGCTGCGCTTGCAGCTTTTCCAGGAAAACTTGCGGCTGAAGAAGATCGGCAACCCGCATTCCCGAGCGTCCCACCTTATCACAATATGCGGGGCCTATCCCCCGCCCGGTAGTCCCGATGTTTTTAGCGCCTCTCAGCCGCTCGTTCTCTCTGTCAATGGCCACGTGATAGGGCATAATGAGATGGGCGTTCTTGCTCAGAAACAGG
>JBFLXP010000350.1:0-3469 GCA_040757315.1 Nitrospirota bacterium | reverse complement strand
CTGAGATGCTCCGCTGTTTGACTCAGCAAATCCATAATCGCCTTCCTGGGTACGGTCATTCTGTAGCCGCAGCCCTTGAATTTCCCGTGCAACCAGGGTGGCCCCATGCCGTCACCTTTCGGCATTACATTCCTTTTTCTTACTGATAATGATTACCATTTTTAATAATATAAAAGTATCCGACGATCTTGTCAAGACATTTCTTCAGAAAAGAATTGCTGTTGTCTGTTTCCAATCTCATGAATTTTTTTCTGCTCATGCCTTCCAGTCGGGACGGCAAAATGCCCGCCTAATGAGGTATTTTGACTTGTGGAAATCGAGGCCTCCTATAGGAAAATCTTTGAAAATACGCAAATTTCTGGATGGCATCTCTCTTGCAGAAATACGGGAAATCTCATGTATCAATAAGGGAGGGAAAAGATGAGAATAGCTGTATTGATAATTTCGTTTGCTTTGATGGCCGCGGGTTTTGTGTGGGCAGAAACTATCGAGGTCCGGATGAATTCCATCGATGCTCAGGGTATCGGGAAATCGCTGGGAACGGTCACTGTATCTTCGACGCCGTATGGAATACTGTTTGCCCCCGCCTTGGAGGGCTTAGCACCCGGACTTCATGGATTCCATGTCCACGAGAATCCCGACTGCTCTCCCAAAGAGAAGGACGGGAAGATGGTTGCCGGCCTTGCTGCCGGAGGTCATTATGATCCCGGAAAGACAGGACGCCATGAAGGTCCCTATGGCAATGGACATCTCGGCGACTTGCCTCCGCTTTATGTCGCCGAAGACGGTAAAGCGACTCTGCCCGTACTCGCTCCCCGGGTAAAATTGCCGGACCTCAAGGGCAGATCACTGATGACCCACGCGGGCGGAGACAACTACTCGGACCATCCGGAACCCCTTGGTGGAGGAGGCGCACGCATCGCCTGCGGCGTGATAAAGTAGACCCTGCAGTTGCATAAAAGGGAGGGTTCACTAATTCTTATGCAACTGCAAAGTAGAGCAAGTTCTCGATCATTGACAATCTCCATCACTTTGCCGGATAATGCCCTTAAGGAGCTGAGAAAGTGGTCATGGAGGGCGATTGTTCCGACCTGCCTTTTGCTGAAGACTACAGCACATGGTCCGATTCTTTTCTAAAATCTTTTCTCGAAGAACCGGGCTGCAGTTCGTATGGATGGGGACCACTTCAGGTCTATCCCGCGCAAACCGAAATATTGAGACAGGATACTCCCTCCGATGCGGTCTACTTCATGAAGTCGGGGGCGGTAAAGCTGACGTGGGTCGATCCGCACGGCCGCGAAGTGATAGCCGGCCTGAGACATCGCAACTGGCTCACAGGAGCCCCGGCCGTACTCCTCGAAAAACCTTACTCCTTCACGATTACAACATTGACGCGCTGTGAACTGCGGTGCATCTCGGCAAAGAACTTTCTTGCCCTGACGCGGACAAATACCGAGTTTGCCATGCATGTAATGAAGCTTCTCAGTCGGGAGATATTCGACCGGGGGAAGAAATTGGTAATGCTCGGATGCGTATCGGCTGCAGACCGTCTGAAATACTTGCTCTCTACTTTTGTCGCGGTTCACGCGAGAACATCCCGCAAAGGAGTGAAGCTTCATCTGCCGCTGAAACACAAGGAACTGGCTCAAATGCTGGCTGTGACCCCCGAACATCTCAGCCGACTTATGAAGGAATTGGAACAAAAGCGCTGTATCCGCAGAGAGAAGGACGGCTCGATTGTCCTGAACCCCTCGTGTTTCGAGTGAAAATTTGACCCGTTTCGGGCAAAAGAAGAGGTTCTCGGTCGGAATGCAAAAAAGGCCGGGAAAAGCCCGCTTTATTGTTTCTCCAGAATAACGAGCGTTATGTCATCGTACTGAGGGACGTCCCCGATGAATCCCTGCACCTTCTCATGAATGTGTCCAAGCAAATCTTGCGCAGAGAGAGGCGGCGACTGCCTCAGGATCTCCACAAACCGTTCTCTCGTAAACAGACTGCCCTCTGCGTTCCGTGCCTCCGTCACCCCGTCCGTGTAAAGGATAACCTTGTCTCCCCTGTTCAATGATATGCTCTTCTCGGCTATATCTTCCTCTTTCAGGTCAAATACCCCCAGTACTGTACCCCCTGCCATGATCTCCTCAACTCTGGGAGCGCCTGAGTCCTTTAGAACGAGGATATATTCATGCCCTGCCCCTGACCAGCGAAATACGTTGTCCCCCTCGTTGCATTCGGCATATATCAACGACACAAATTTCTTCCTGTTCAACAGATTGCAGAGATGCCTGTTTAGCTTCAGCACCATCTCACGTGTCGTCAGGTCCTGCTCACTCAATGAATGTATCAGGGATTTCGTTATTCCCATGACTATCCCTGCATCCACTCCCTTGCCTGTCACATCTGCAATCACTACCCCCCACTTGTTGCCCGCCCCGTTGTCTGATATCGGAATGAAATCGTAATAATCTCCTCCTATTTCCTGTGCGGGGCTCATGAGCCCATCGATAACGTATCCCTTGAGGACCGGAGCATTCTGGGGAAGAAGCGACAACTGTATCTGTCTGCCAAGCTCCATCTCCTGTTTCAGCCTCTCTTGTTCGACCATGTTGCTCACCAGATAAGAGTTCTCTATCGAGACCGAAGCCTGCAACGCAAAGGATTTCATCAGCTCAAGCTCATCCTCTCCAAATGTTCCCCCCGTCATCCGGTTGTCCAGATAGATCATCCCCAACGGCCTTTCCTTTGCCCTCAACGGTATGCACATCGCTTCCCGCACCCTGTATCCCTTCAACTCTCCGGATATATGGGGATTCGCAGTACTTTCCTCTCCGGCAAATATGCCCTCTCCGGTCCTTTCCGCCTCCTGTATCATGTTCAGACTCAGCTTGTAGTTCTCGTATGAGAAGGGTTGTCCTGAAAACCCTTCCCCCGTCCCCTTTGCTACCTTCTGCTTTAATGTATGGTCCTTCTCATCATACAAAAGCATAAATCCCCGTTCCGCCCCTGTTACCTTCATCGCCTGCTCTACAATCTTCTCCAAAAGTTCATCCAATACGAATATCGAACCTATCGCCTTGATTACTGATAACAGCGATCCCAGATGTCTGGCGACCGTCAACTCCCGACGGGTCTCTATTGCCTCAGTCTCTGATGATATGGTTCTGAGGAGACCGTTAGCCCTGTCGAAATCCAACTTTGCACCAAGTTGTGCGAATATCTCTTTCGCCTCTATGAGATACTCTTGCGCCTTCTTGTCTTTCGGTTTGTCTTCCAGAAGAAATGACGCCTCTTCAAGAAGGATGGAAGCCAAGCGGTAGGCGTCTTTGGTGTGATTTCTGAGATGGGCAACGGCTTTCTCCCAAATTTCGATCGCCTTTCTCTTGTTGCCCTTAAGCCACTCATATGTGCCGATTACTTGGTCGGTATGGGAACGAATATAAGGGAACAGAGACCTGCGCCATAAGGCTTGACT
>JBFLXP010000349.1:0-3478 GCA_040757315.1 Nitrospirota bacterium | reverse complement strand
CGATGATTAGCTTAGTGACATTCGAAAGATCGATATCCTTTATGCGCTTGATCTCAACCGGATGGAAAGCCTCCAGAAAATCCCTCAGCTTCTTTTCCTGTGAGCCGGGAAAGACGATCTCCGCCCTGGGATAGAGTTTTTTCGCGGCCACCATTGATGCGAGCGAGTCGAAGTCTGCGTTAAGATGAGAAGTAATAATTTCCACCGTCTATTCTACCCCGGAAAAGTGACTCATGCCATTTGTTTGCGGTATCAGATTTATTCTCCCTGTCTCGCCTTTTTCTGGAGCCGCTTGATCAGATCATCATACCCGAGAGTATTCAAAACGTCGCTCTTTTCCAGCCAGCCACGTCGTGCGATAGAGACTCCGTACCCCATGTATTCAAACTGGCTTGTCACATGAGTGTCCGTACTGATCACGACGGGGATTCCCATCTCCTTGGCTTTCTTTGCGTAGACGTCGTTCAGATCCAGCCTGAGCGGATAGGCGTTGATCTCTACGGCGGTACCCGTTTTTCGAGCCACTCTGAGGATTTCCTCCATATCCACATCGTAAGGTTCCCGCTCTCCGATGAGTCGCCCCGTGGGGTGGGCGATAACAGCGACATAGGGATTCTTCACGGCTGCCACAAGCCTTTTCGTGATCTGTTCCCTGCTCTGGCGAAAGCCCGAGTGAACCGATGCAACGACGATGTCGAGCGTCTTGAGAATCTCATCCGGAAAATCCAATTCGCCGTTGCTCCTGATATCGACCTCGGTGCCCGCGAGCAGCCTGAACCCTTTCAGCTTCTTGTTCAGCGCATCGATCTCCTTCTTCTCGTCCATAAGACGTTCCGGACTCAGTCCGCGGGCGATACCGAGGCCCTTGGAATGATCGGTTATGGCGATATATGCATACCCTTTCTTCCGTGCCGCCTCGATCAATTCGTCATAGTCGTGGCTCCCATCGCTGCGTTTTGTGTGGACGTGCAGGTCTCCCCTGATATCGCTCAATTCCAGCAGTTTCGGCAGTCTCCCTTCAAGCGCTGCTTCGATTTCTCCCGAGTCCTCCCTTAGTTCAGGAGGTATATAGGGAAGTCCGAGGATTTCATATGCGTCTTCCTCTTTTGCTCCTCCCAGCTTCTTGTCATCTTTCTCCCTGAATATTCCGTATTCATTGATCTTCAGTCCGGCCTTGACGGCCATCTCCCTCAAGCGTATATTGTGAGACTTGCTACCCGTGAAATAGGCGAGCGCCGCACCGAAGCTATCCTCCTCAACAACGCGGAGATCAACCTGAATTCCCTCGCGGATGATCACGCTCGATTTGGTCGGACCATGCATGAGCACGTCCTTCACGTGCGGCAGATGCACGAAAGTTTTCATCACGGACTTCGGGTCTTTTGAGGTCGCCAGGATATCGATATCTTTGATCGTATCCTTCCATCGGCGTAAGCTCCCCGCAATTACGAGTTTTCTTACAGAAGGATTCTTCCCGATATGTTCAAGAATGTCGCGTGCGATCGGCAACACTTTCCCCAGGGGCTGCCTTTCCATCCCCCTCTTCAGCATTTCGATCCCCTTTAAAATATTCTCCTCGGTCTTATCCTGTATTCCGGGCAGCCCTTTCAGTTTATGCTCTTTCGCGAGCCGTTCGAGGTCTTCGAGATTCGTGACCTTCAACTTATCGAAAAGAAGCTTCGCAGTTTTCGGACCGAGGCTGGGGACCGAGAGGAGAACACTCAGCCCTTCCGGAACTTCTTTCTTAAGCTCTTCGTAAAAACCAAGCTTGCCTGTCTTTGCATACTCTTCTATCTTGCCCGCAAGATCTTGCCCGATTCCGGGGATCTCGACGAGTTCTTCTGCAGGCGTTTTGGCTACATCTTTTGTGAAACTTTCGATATTCAACGCGGCCCGTCTGTAGGCCCGGATTCTAAAGGGATTTTCACCCTTGATTTCGAGCAGATCCGCGATATCGTTAAAAATCTGCGCAATCTCCTGATTCTTCATAGAAAGAGTATAGCAAACTGCTTCGCGCCCAATGCCTATCCCCCCAAATGCCGGTAGAATTCCCTGGGCCGGAGTTCCTTGTAGTCACCGGTGAGAGCAAGGTGCTTTCTGATATCCGTGCAGAGATGGCATTTCGAAAAATAGCCTTCTTCGCTTTCCGCATAGCCTGAAGACCTTGCCAAGTCGAAGAGCCCCTTAATGTCGTCTTCCATCAGAAAACCGAGGACGGGATATTGCCCGGCATCTATCCCTTCTTTCAAAAGTTTGTCCAGCTCCCTACAGTCTCCGAATGATATGCCTCCGCAGAAACCGGGGATGTAGTTTCCATAGTTGTCAAAGTGATTATGCCAGCCTCTCAGGAAGGGCGTTGTGCATTCCTCCCCGAAGAAATGCGCTGCCGAAAGCGGATGGATGTATCCTTTTAATATTTCCTTGAGCCTGTAAGGTGCACGGCCGGTGACGAAGAATTCGACATTCCTGAGCAGGTCATCCCTTTTTTCGAGTTTCAGGTACTCCTCAAGAGGCATCTTATCCTTGATGCCGAACTGGACGAATCTCCTGTAATACTCAAGCTGATACACCATGGTGTTTCTGCCGAAGACATCGATGCTCGTTCGTATCGCCCTCTCCGTTCTTTCGAAAGGAACAAATTCCAGATAGAAGGGGTTCACGGAGATCATGATTCCCTTCAGTCCTTTTTTCTTCAGAGTCTTCAGTTTCTCTTTAGTCGTCCGGTCGTCCAACGCCCAAAAACAGTTTGTCTCAACAAAGGTAGAGGGGATTTTGAGTTTGTGCGCAATCTCCACGGCTCTGCAGAGCAAGCCGAAATGAAGGAAAGGCTCTCCGCCCGTGAAATGGAGTCCGTGGCTTAGGCCTGTAACATTCGGCCCATAGAGGCTCGATGCAATCTTTCCCGAAAGCTGCCTCAGGATCTTCTCGAGATCTTCTTCAGAAACCGGATCGGCACTCCATTTCTGGGAACACGCATAGATGCAATGCCTGCACTCGGCAGAGCATTTGTAAGAAAGGATCAGTCCGCCGGAAAAGGGCTTTGGTATGCGTTTGATGTCAGGCATGAAAATATTCTACCGGGCAGACTCGCAATAAATCCAACCTTTTCAGGTGCCGCCCTTGTCAACGACTTTGAAATGACGGATACTGTGTGTAAAGGACAGTGCAGCAACCGTCCTCGGATCATTCATCGATGACGCCTTTGAATGGCAGAAAAATTATGAATAATCCAGGACAGAGGCAGAATCAAAAACAATCATATCAAAGGGAGGAGGCATATCATGGATCAAAAGGAGCTCAAGAAGATTCTTGCCGGCCTGAGCATCGGCACGCTCGTCGCCGGAGCGACTTTGTTTGGAGTTGATACCCGGCCCGCCCAGGCAGCTTGAAGCGGGAGCGTCGGTTCCGGGAGAACCGCAGTTGAGAAAAAGATGCCAATGGGCGGCGACGTCAAAAATGGCAAGAAACTCTTCAAAGA
>JBFLXP010000348.1:0-3486 GCA_040757315.1 Nitrospirota bacterium | reverse complement strand
GCTCTAAAGGTCTGTGGTAGACTACCACGTCGATAGGCTGGAGGTGTAAGTGCAGTAATGCATTCAGCTGACCAGTACTAATAGACCGTGCGACTTGACCCATCCTATTTTCCCTCCTGTTGTCAAAAACAGGTTGAAAAAATCGCTCCTTACAGAGTAAAATAGAAAAACTTCGGAAATAAGTTTTCCGGCGACGATGCCGGAGGGGCAACACCCGTTCCCATTCCGAACACGGAAGTTAAGCCCTCCTGGGCCGATGATACTATGATTGATAAGGTCATGGGAAAGTAGGTCGTTGCCGGATTAAAAATAGAAGGCCTGGCGAATAGCCGGGCCTTTTTATTTTGAAGAGTGCCTGCCGCCACGATCCCTGCAATCTGCTGAGTCATGGCTGCAAACGCTTCACCTGTCGACTTGAACATTGCCCCCGCCGGTGATACACTGCATTATAAGGAAGTTGTGGTGACTTCGCTTCTTCAAGAAATTGTCACGTAAGACTGACTGGCTTCACCGGGAAGTCTGAAATTATCCGGAGCGCCAAGAAGGAGATACCATGAGAATTACGCGAATTATTATGGGAGGACTGGCATGTATCATCCTCGCCACGCTTGTGATACCGCCCGGAATAGCGGCACAGGATTCCGATGAAACGGTGGAGGCCGCCACGTTTAGCAAGGAAGAATTGACTCAGATGCTTGCTCCAATAGCTTTATACCCCGATTCGCTGATCGCCCAGATACTGATGGCATCGACTTATCCGCTGGAACTTGTCGAAGCCGAACGCTGGCTGCGTCAGAACAAGCATCTGAAGGGCGATGCACTGGACGACGCACTTCAGGACAAGGCTTGGGATCCGAGCGTAAAATCGCTCTGTCATTTTCCCGACATCCTTTTCGCGATGAGCGAAAAACTCGACCAGACAAGAAAGCTGGGAGACGCGTTTCTGAGTCAGGAGAATGAAGTTATGGCTACCATACAGGAACTGCGCCTCAGGGCCAAGGAACAGGGAAATCTCGAAACTACCAAAGAGCAAAAAGTAATAGTCGAGCGCGAAATTGTCAGTATTGAACCGTCTGACCCGGACGTTGTCTATGTGCCGGTCTATGATCCACTTTATGTATATGGCCCTTGGTGGTATCCCGCTTATCCACCTTATTATTGGTATTATCCGCCCGGGTTTGTCGTCACCGGCGGCTACATCAGCTACGGTCCCCGAATTTTTATCGGAGTCGGCTTATTCTCCTGGGCCTGGTTCGACTGGCATGCCCATCACATTCATATAGATATCCATAAGACAAAACGATTCCACAAACACCACTTCAAGCGGGATTTTGACCGGCCTTTCTGGCGGCACGACTATCGCCACAGGAGGGGTGTGGCCTACAGGGACAGGCGGACGAGTGAACGCTTTGGAGCGAGACCCCCGAGGGTGAGGCCGGCGACTCCCGAAACACGAGGCTACCCGGCAAGAGGCTTTCAAAGAAGGGAATTGGACCAACCCCGGCCACCGGTAGAACGCAGGGAAAGGGCAGTAGCGCCAGGGGTGAGACCCGGGAGGGAAAGGGTTCAACCTGTTCCCCGGCGCGAGACTCCTTTCAGGGGAATCGGCGAAGGAAGCTTTGAGCGCAGGGCCGGCCAACGCGGAGGCGAAAGCCGTCGAAGCATGGAAATAAGACGCCCCGGCGGAGAGATGAGGCGTCCGGGCGGAGAAATGAGACGCTCAGGAGGAGAGATGAGACGATCTGGGGGCGAAATGAGGCAACCAGGCCGCGGAGCGCCCGGCGGCGGGAGAGGCGGAGGATCCCGCAGATAAGGGAAGGAATGAAAACCGAAGTGGAATCTTCGAAACATACATATGGCAAGATCTGCCAGCACGAATTTCTGCACCGGCCGCAGGCTGGATGCCCCATAAATAGTGAATCGACGATGATTTCCAGGAAGCTTCAGTAATCGGGGAAAAAATGAATATCAAAAAGAGGTTTGCTATTACTTTATCTAATTTAATATGTTCTCTGTGTCCTCTGCGGTTGATACTTTAGAACGAATTGCGTACAAGGAGGAAAAATGAATAGTGGAACATTTTATAAAAGAAGAGCGGATCGTTGGTTGACTTTTCCGGCTTGTTTTATCGCCGCTGCTATAATCTTTCTCGGAGCCGTTCAGGGGGCGCAAGCATCCGGCGTGAAACAGAGGAGCTTCAGTTCGCCCGATGAGGCTGCGAGATCCCTGGCGGTCGCTGTGAGGGCACATGACACGGAAGAAATGCTCGTGATTCTTGGCCCCGGGGGCAAGGAGCTGATCTCCTCCGGCGATGAAGCTGCAGACAGGACCGGACGTGAAAAATTTCTCAAGGCCTACGATGAGACGAACGCCCTTCAACAGGAATCGGCGGATAAGATGGTTCTTTGTGTTGGCTCCGACAACTGGCCCTTGCCGATTCCGATTGTGAAGAAGGGCGCGGTATGGGTTTTTGACACGCAGAAAGGAAAACAGGAGATTTTGAACCGAAGGATAGGCAGAAATGAGCTGCGCGTTATAGACGTCCTACATGCCTACGTCGATGCACAATACGAATATGCGACCAAGGACTGCATGGGCGGCGGCAAGGTCGAATTTGCCCAGCGACTGATCAGCACGGATGGGAAACACGACGGGCTCTACTGGGAAGCAAAGGAAGGCGAGGAAGAGAGTCCTCTCGGGCTTTTGGTTGCTCAGGCCGCAAAGGAAGGATACGCGAATCCGAATCTTCAGCCGTTCCACGGGTATTACTTCAGAATTCTGAAGGGCCAGGGGAAACAGGCGAATGGAGGAGCATACAATTATATGGTGAACGGGAAAATGATCCTCGGCTTTGCGATCGTGGCCTATCCCGCCGAATACGGCAATTCCGGCGTCATGACCTTTAAGGTGAACCAGGAGGGGATCATTTACCAGAAGAATCTTGGCAAGAATACAAAGCGAAGGGCAGAGGGGATGAGACTGTTTGACCCGGACAAAACATGGAAGAAGGTCGAAGAAGCGGAAAAGAAGGAATAATCAAACCCCGATTACGGTTGCTGGGAATATGAGTTTTTGGAATCCGGCTTTTCTTATTGCCGGACCAGTCGTTTCCTTCTTTTTTTCATCTCCCCGTATTCCTGTCTGGCTGTTCTCTGTGCTTTCTTTCTTGTCTCGTTCACCTCGTCGTAGTTGGCTTTGAGAAGAGAGACGATCTCGGCATTAAGAGCCGAACGGCGAGCCATTTCCTCCATTGCGGTGATTGCCTGCTTTCTCGTCATTCCGGCCCTGTACGGGCGGTCTTCCGTAATTGCGGTGAAAACGTCGGCAACGGCCATGATCTGAGACCCCGCCGGCAGTTCGCGTTGCGACAGATGAAAGGGATATCCTGAGCCATCGAGTCTTTCGTGGTGAAATGCTCCCCAAGTATTGATTGTCTTTAATTCAGGGATCGTTTCGAGAAGCCGGTATGTGTAGAACGCGTGATGC
>JBFLXP010000347.1:0-3488 GCA_040757315.1 Nitrospirota bacterium | reverse complement strand
TTTCGTGAACGTGTCCGTCACTCGTGACCGTGATCCGTCAAGACAAAGAACGGTATAACTTCGTCAGCATCATACTCACTCTTTCGTACCCTTCTATCATATCTTTAAAGTTATTCTTACTCATATAGCCCAAATCCTTAGAGAGCATGATCTGATATTTGATCTCACCACAAGACCCTCTTGCTATACTGACAAAATATTTGTATTCGTTCTTGCTGACCCGATGGGCTCCTTCCATCAGATTCATGCATATAGATGCTGCCGCTCTTCTTATTTGCGATATTAAGCCAAACCGCTCACTTTCGGGATAACTTGCGGTAGTTTTATAAAGTTTCAGAGCCAAGTCATGCGCAAGCTTGAAAACATCTAAATCTTCCACTTTCATGGTCCCTCTTTTCTCAGAAGCCGTGGAATCGTGAATCGTGATCAATGCCCGCGATCAGCGACCTGTTACGGGCACGCTAACCGGACACGCTTCACGGCTTTTTAATGAATCCCTTCTCCATCATGCTCGTATAGGCGTTGTCCCCGATGATCACATGATCCAGCACTTTGATGCCGACGATTTCGCCGGCCTGAACGAGGCGCTCCGTTATTGCCAGATCCTCCCGGCTCGGCGTGGGGTCGCCGCTCGGATGATTATGCACAAAAATCACGGATGCAGCCGATTCCTTTATCGCCGGCCGGAATGCTTCACGCGGATGAATGAGCGAATGAGTGAGAGTGCCCTCAGAGACCTGATAATCCGACAGAATCCGGTTTTTAGCATCCAAGAGAGCCCCGCGAAACACCTCCTTTTTCAGGTGTCTCAAGCGCTGATGATAGAATTTGAATACGTCCGAAGCCGAGGAAAAGGCGGGACCTTTATCATAGGGCTCCGCAGTCAGCCTCCTACCCAGTTCAAGCGCCGCTTTGATCTGCGCGATCTTTGCCACTCCGATTCCTTTCGTCTCGCAGAATTCGCCCGGAGAAGCGCTCTCTAATTTCTTCAGGTTTCCGAAGGTGTCCAATATCTCCATTGCAAGGTCAAGGGCGCTCTTTCCGCCGCCGCCCGTCCGGAGTATGATCGCAAGGAGTTGGGCTTCAGAAAGTTGGCCGGCTCCATACTTCATCAGCCTCTCTCTGGGCCTTTCGGCCTCGGGCCACTTTTTGATGCTCATATAACTCATAGGTGCATGAATTTTAGCATCTGTGCTATTTCTTGGTAAAGATTAAATCTGTCCGGTCATAGTAGCGGGAGATACCTCGGAAGTCGTTTCGACCGAGAATGAGCGGTGATGCCGCATCTGCTCTTGTGGCCGATGAAAAAAGCATTGGTATATGCAATAGGAGAGGGCATGAGTTATTATAAGTAGACGACAGAAATCTTGAATGAGGAGGAATCTATGGGCAACCGAAACCGCAAGCATTTGGTGAATAAAAGAGGCTTCACTCTTATCGAGCTGATCGTGGTGATGGTCATTCTCGGACTTCTTGCTGCACTTGTGGGACCGCGAATTTTCGGCAAGGTTGAGAAGGCAAAATACAATGCTGCAAAAACCGAAATAGAGATGCTCGGGCAGGGGCTTGACCTGTTCAGACTTGATGCCGGTAGATACCCCACGACGCAGGAAGGCCTGGAGGCTCTTCGTCAGAATCCCGGCCTGGACCAGTGGGACGGTCCTTATCTCAAGAAGCCTGTTCCGCTCGATCCGTGGCAAAAACCATTTCATTATGAGTCGCCCGGCAATCAGGGAGAATACGATCTTTACTCATATGGCGCGGACGGCTCGCCCGGAGGCGAAGGGGAAAATAAGGACATTAACAGTTGGGAGTGAGATTCAGAAGAAGATATTGGCTGACAAAATTTGTCATTTTTCTTGACTAAATGAAGCATCCGCAAACTGAGAAAATCGGTCTTGGCCGGTAAAAAGAAAGAATCGGATAAAGAGGCGATTACATAAGTCCTTGATTATATGTAATTCTTGAACTGACTTCCTGGGACTCCAGATCTGACTGAATTCATGGCACAATCATTGCTTCCATACTTGGCAATCAAGTTTTTAAAGGAGGTGGTGAAGAGCCAAGAAAGTCTGGAGTATTCTTTGGGAAAACAGGAAGCGGACATGTCATGGGACATGACCAAGGATTCAATTATTCTAAGTAAGGAGGACAAATGTTTAAGACGATTCAGAACATGAAGAAAAGAGATGAAAGAGGTTTTACCCTCATCGAACTCCTCATCGTTGTGGCGATCATCGGAATACTTGCAGCCATCGCAATCCCGGCCTATATCGGCGCCCAGGAAAAGGCGAGGAAAGCCAACCAGCAAAAGGCTGCCGCATCAGCAGAGTCGGACGTCCAGCACTGGCTGAATTCAGCATTAAAAGGTGTTGTTGCCACGGCCCCCGGTGCTGCTTTGACCGAGGTTGATACGGACTGGAACGGCACGGTTCAGATCGCGACGGATCAGAATAATTTTGACCTATTCGGGGGAGGTCCGGCAAATGCTACCGTTGCTGCATGCTATGTGGGTGCGCGGACTCAGGGGCTGGGAGTTGCCGCCGACGCCGCATGCGGAACTGCCGCTGCAGTTGCTGAGATGTCGCCGTGGGCAGGTATGAGTGCTTGCCCCGCCGCACAGTATCTTTATGGAGCCGCTCTTGCAGCCGCTCCGGCTCCTGCGGTTCCTGCTGCGTCTCCGCCCTGCGAAGTCACGCTTTATGCTGATCCCGCATCGGGAAACAGCATAACGATTATCGCAACGAGCAACGGTCCCGGCGGTTCTGATACCGCAAATGCTGAAGAGCTTACCAGAAAACTTGTTTCAGCCGAATAATCTTTGCGAAAAGTCTTGGGCGCCAACCCGCGTTGGCGCCCATTACATCTCGTGGAAGCGATTCTTTTTCGAGGATATTATATGGGCATGAAAGAAAAGGGATTTACATTGATTGAACTACTCGTGGTCGTGGCAATCATAGGCATATTGGCAACAGTAGCGATAAGTTCTTATGTAGGCGTTATGACCAAATCAGCGCGCTCCGAAGCGTATTCAAATCTTGAATCTCTCAGGCTGCTTGAAGAGCAGTTCTTTGCAGAAAATGCGCGTTATACGCCAAATCTTGGTATGGCCGGGAAAGATAATCCCGGCAATGTCGTTGTCATACAGACGGGTGGCGGCGTTCCCGCGGACGCACTCCCTGGTTTTAGGCCCGGCACAGGACCCGGTTTCAGCTACTGGATTGTTCAAGATTTCCAGATAACCAATATTAATGCAACTCCTCCGACAACTGCTGCTACGGCACCAACACCTTGTTTTGTTGCCTTCGCTGCGGGGAATACAAGTACGAGGGTAGATGGGGATGTCTTCGCCATTGACTGCAACAACAACAGAAATTTTTAGAAACTATTGAATTACGCGGAACCGAAAAAGTCTGAGTCCTTTGATATGGGTCATAAGGAAGCCCGCGGTTTCACCTTGATTGAATTGCTTGTAGTTGTGGCGATTA
>JBFLXP010000346.1:0-3493 GCA_040757315.1 Nitrospirota bacterium | reverse complement strand
AACTGGAGGTTATAGCGAAAAGAAGCGACGAGTCCCTTGCGGTTCTTGACGATCTGCTCAACCCGCTCAATCCTGAGATTCGTAGGAAGCGCTCTACGCAGACTGTCTGCAGCGGCATCGTCCGCGATCAGATCTATCCTCGTTACGCCGCCTGCTTTTCCGAAATACTCCTGATAATTGCCGATGTCCATAACGACCATATTCTTCGGCAGCCTCTTTCCGGCAACAATGTCGACAACCTTCAGGGGATATTCCCTGTCATAAACAATCGGGGTGAGGGTATCGCCTTTTTTTACGCCGTGTTTTTCCGAAAATTCGCTCGTTATGAGAACACCGTTGACGGTACGATAGAAACTTTCGAAGTCGGCGCTGCCGGGGCCCGCGAAATCCAGGATGTCGAGGGCTTTTACCGTATATATTCCGTTGAGGTCGATAGTCTCTCCGAGAGCGGGAATATGTCCGAATGTCTTGACCACCGGAAAGTTTTCATCGACAATTGAACGAGTGTCCCGGTAGACACGCTCGTCGAAATCTATGCCCGAGACGTCGAAAATTTCGTAATTCGTCGCCGGCTCTATCCCCCTAACGTCCGACTCGAAGAAAGCGATGGCGCGGTCGGAAGCAACCTTGACGCCGACGAACAGGCCTATTCCGAGCGCTATGCCGATGATGGAGAGGAAAGTCAGAAATTTTTCCTCTCTTATATTACGAAGGACGATCAATCTTATGAGTTTTAATATTTTCACCGTCATTCAGCAATCAAACCATCTTTTATCCTTATTAACCGCTTCGCGTAATTAGCTATGTACTCCTCATGGGTAACGAGGATTACCGTCTTCTTCGTCCTCTCCATCATCTCCGTAATCAAAGCCATGATCGCCCTGCCGTTCTCACTGTCGAGACTGCCCGTCGGCTCATCCGCGAGGACGATCTCGGGATCATGGATCAGGGCTCTGGCGATCGCAACCCGTTGTTGTTCACCACCTGAGATCTCATAGGGATGGGCGTTTTCTTTACCTCCGAGTCCTACACTCTCAAGCATCTCATACACCCTTTTTTCATCTCCCTGTCCCTTCAGCAGTAACGGCATGAGTACATTCTCAAGCACCGTGATGTTCGGCAGCAGGTTGAAAAACTGAAAAATGAAGCCGACGCGGTCTCTCCTGTATGCGGTCATCTGTCCATCCGTGTAAGTCGAAATGTCCTCGCCGGCGACAATGATTCTGCCGCTGTCGGGTTTGTCCATCCCGCCGATCAAATTAAGTAATGTCGATTTCCCCGAGCCGGAACTGCCTGCTATCGAGACAAAATCACCCCTCCGGATTTCGAGGCTGATCCCTCTCAGCACCCTGTTCGCCCCATATGATTTTTCGATTTTTTCGAGTTTAATCATATTGCTCAATATCCCGTCATCTCCACATACGCCCTCCCCGTCACGGTTCCTTCAACTTCACACGTCCCTTCCCAATAATGGTTCCCTGTCGTACCGTACGCAATAACCTCCTGATCCTGCATTGAAGGCGTGATCCTCAGCCTCAGATTCTCGGATGGGATCGCTATTCCCCATCGCGAAGGATAACGCGCTCCGGTCTTCTTCGACCTGTAGCGGTCCAGAACGGCGACTCTGAAATCGTCCTTTGCCAGACCCCGGTAACGCCCGTCAGCATAGACGAAAGTACCGGAAGAAAAGCGATCGACAACTCCGTCTCTCTTCCTTATAAGATAAAGCATGATCTCCCGCCCGTCATCGAGTTGCAGCGCAAACCAGTCCCATCCCTGCTGGTCTTTGCTCAGCCCCTGCGATGACAACTCCCTGTCGAACCAGCTCTTCCCCCTCACCTTGAATCTCTTCCCGCCTAATGTTATCGACCCGTCGGTTTTCAGATTCGGAAGGGAGAAATAGAGCGAAGCAAACAGAGGGGACTCTTCAGATTTTCTTGAATATCCCTTATCGCCGTGCAGTACGACAGGTTTTGCCGGCTCAAGATAAAGGTCAAGAGCCGTCTCACGTCCTGCCGCCCGAATATGCATTCTTCTCATGTCGCCTTCCAGAAGGTTTCTTCCAACCCACACCTTCAGAGCATCTCTCTTTGCACCTCCGAGTTCATATGCGTCGGTGTCAGCCTGGTCGCTGAATAAGAATGCGTTCCTGCTTAGGTCCGAAAGTGCAAAGTGGGATATGTAGATCCTGTTCACGCCGAATTCTGATTCGTATTTTCTTTCCTGGACGTGCACAGTGAAGAAAGTCAGTTCGTAGCCGAATTCCCTTCCGCTATCATCATAGAGATGGCCGGTGAAATACCACCACTGCACACGGAACCCATCCTGGTAGTAGAGATCCCCTGGAAGGGCCACCCGCGAAGCACGCGTCACATCCCTGTAGTCTTGCGACAGGACAGAAGCCGCAAAAAAAAGAACAGCTACGATCATGCCTGCAACAGATTTGCACTTCATTGTCTCAAGGATATCAGGACCGACGGCTTAAGCCAAGCCCTGCTGAAAAAAGGGCAAAAAAAACTTGACATGCCCGGTCAAACAGCTATAATAGCTTCTTAGTAAACCCTATCGTTGCATAAGAATCACGGGTCGGAAAGGGAGGGCGGCACGAAAAGCCTTTCGCAGCGATACCATATGGCATCGGAAGCCGCGTCGAAGAACCGAAATCAGGATAACGTTTTTTGTAGGGGCGTGATTAATCACGCCCCTACAAATAGACGACACCATGCCCTGATCAAATATCATCGCCCTGAAAGGCTTGAGGGATGACCTACCTTTTGTGCAACAGTAGGTGAATCTTAGGTAAATCTTACGATAAGGGGCCACCAATGAAAAAATGCAACCTTTGTTGCGGCATTCAACAGACTTCCGCCCTTCTCCTCTTGATAATACTGTCTCTCCCCTCTTTTAGTTCCCTCCATGCCCAAACCATCGATCCTGCATATGAACGGTCGATGACAAAAGCAGCTCTTAAGATTGAAAACGGCGAATACGAATCAGCGGCAGCGGACGCTCGGGAGGCTTTGCGGATCAAGCCGGATGACGAAAGGGCCGCGCTGTATCTCGGCATCGCCCTGAGCCGGACCGGGAATAAAGAAGCCGAAGGGACACTGAAGAAGGCCCTCTCTCTGAATCCTCAGAATCCCCGCACAAACCTTGAGCTCGGCATCTATTATTATGATAGGCGCATCTTCGATGAAGCGGCAGATTATTTCGAGACCGCAAAAGAGCTTGCTCCAAATACGGATATTTCGCTGAAAGCGCAGGAATATCTTAACGTTCTGAAAAGAGGCGGAGTCGTCAAGCCATGGTCGTTGAACATCTCTGTTGGCGGGCAGTACGACAGCAACGTGGTTCTTGAAGACGGAGATGCTCTGCCCGAAGGCATATCCCAGAAATCGGACTGGAGGGCGGTCTTCTTTCTGAAAGGAAAATATGATTTTCTCAGGACGGACAAGTTCGAAGGATCAGTCGGCTACAGTTTCTATCAGAGCCT
>JBFLXP010000345.1:0-3497 GCA_040757315.1 Nitrospirota bacterium | reverse complement strand
ACTAATGAACACAATAGACCCTGTTGTTGCAAAGATGGCTTTTAGGGTTGTCATTCCCGCGAAGGCGGGAATCCATTCTTAGGAAACATGGATGCCCGACTGAAAACTTCGGGCATGACGGAATAAGACATTGTGCTACCGCTATGGAAAGTCTGAGAAAAGGAGGTTATTATCATGGTTAAGATAACAATTTATTCGAACCGGCCTGCCGGAAAACGCTGAACAAATCTGTGCGCTTTGGCCGGGCGGGTCAAAGAAAAATATCCGGACAAGGTTGAAGTTGAAACCGTTTATTCCGGCTTCCTTGGCTTCGGTCACAAGGGAGACGGCATCAAGCCGCCTAACATTGCCGTGGACGATAAAGTGCTTGGGAGTGAAGCCACATTCGAAGACGTCGAAAAAGCGGTTCTGGAAAAGCTTTCTTAAAGCCAAATCCAGCGATAAGCGGATCAATCGCTTGATGTGCCGGTCATTGCGAGCACCTGAAGGGTGCGTGGCAATCTCCTCTGAATAAGACGAGATTGCTTCGTTTCACTCGCAATGACAATCTTTATCGCTGGATTTGGATTAAAGGAGACTATGGAGGTGCGGATGCCATGAAGAAAATATTGTATATAAGCTTGCTGTTCCTGCTCTTCGTAAGTAATACTACGGCGCAGTCAACCGTTAAGAACGCGGCAGGCGACTGGGACAAGGTCGTCGCTGAGGCAAAAGAGGGGGGGTATCAGCTCATCACGCCGGAGGAACTCAAGAATCAATACCTGAAAGATTCAGCATCGTTTCTACTTGTGGATACAAGGCAGGAATGGTCGTATCAGATGCAGCATATCAAGGGATCCCTGCATATTGATTTTGCTCCGACCTGGTGGAATCAATATTCTCCTGCAACACGGTCGGAGATGAAAGAACTCCTCGGCCCCGACAAGAACAAGAAAGTTGTCTTTTACTGAGACGGTTTAACGTGAGTGCGAAGTCACGGCGCAGCCGGTCTGGCTGTAAAGCTTGGATATAAAAATGTATACCGTTTCGCTCAGGGGCTTCCGGCGTGGAAGGAGATGGGGCTGCCCCTTGAGGCAGGCCGCGCTTCTTATGGAGTGTCCGGCGGACAGAAAGGCATTTCGACTGTTGTTGGAACAGGTCTGATACTGACGCTTCTTGGAGTATTTTTAGGGGGCATAGCTCTCAATCTTACTCCCTGTGTCTACCCGCTGATTCCGATTACCGCCTCGTACTTCGGCGGGAGGAGCGAAACAGGCGAGCGTCAGGGATATATAGTTCTGCACGGTCTCCTCTATATTCTCGGCTTGTCGGTCATGAATTCAGCCATTGGCGTTTCGGCAGCTTTCACCGGGAGGCTCATGGGCTCATTTCTCCAGCATCCTGCCGTGCTCATTTTCGTTTCGTCCGTGCTCCTCCTCATGGCGCTCAACTTCTTCGGACTCTGGGAACTCCGTCTGCCGGGTTTTCTGAGTTCTGCCGTATCAAAGTCCCACACGGGCTACGCCCAGTCGCTATTCATGGGACTGACACTCGGGATCGTTGCCGCCCCCTGCATAGGTCCGTTTATTATAGGGCTTCTGACGATGGTTGCCCAGAAGGGCGACCCCCTGTTCGGTTTTCTCATATTCTTCACTCTAAGCATCGGTCTCGGGCTGCCGCTTTTTATTCTGTCTCTGTTTGCCGGAAATGTGAGCAAGCTCCCTCGATCCGGTGAATGGCTGATATGGATCAGGCATCTTTTCGGATGGATCATGCTTGCCATGGCCGTATATTTTGTTAAACCTCTCATACCGGGACATGATACAGGAACCTTCATCCTGGCTTTCATTGCTTTAGGTGCAGGAGTTCATCTGGGTTTTATAAGCAAAACAGGAAAAACAATGCGGACTTTCGTCATGATAAGAAGGACGGCCGGTGTTTTTGCCATAGGGTTATCTCTCTTTCTTGCAGGGTCTGTCCTCTTACGTGGGCCGGGGGTATCCTGGCAGCCATATTCTCAGGAAACATATTCAAAAGCGATAGCCGCCAAAAAACCGATAATTATCGACTTTTATGCAGACTGGTGCACACCCTGCAGAGAATTGGACAAAAAAACATTCCATGACCAGGATGTGGTGAAGGAGTCTGCAAAATTCAGTATGATCAAGGTTGATCTTACAAAAGAGGCTAATCCTGATGTTCTGCGACTGCTGAAAAAATACGATGTGAAAGGTGTACCGACTGTGATATTCCTTGATACCGATGGGAATGAAATAAAGGAACTACAAATTGTAGACTATGTCTCTGGAAAAGAATTTCTGCCAAGAATGAAAAAGGCGTTGGGAGAGTGAACCCTGTCGTTGCAAGAAGGGAGGACATCCCTCAAAGCCTTTCAAGGCGATGAGATTTGATTAGAACTATCTCCAAATCGGTTATCGGTATAGGCTGTCATTCCTTGCAAGCGAAGCGCGTCGGGAATCCTTCCAAAAAAAGAGAGATTCCGGACAAGCCGGAATGACATACCAACGGCATATGATAGAAGATCAATTTTGAGATAGGTGATAGAGCATGGCGTCGAGAGAAATGAAACTAAAGAAGATAATCATCCTGATCGTCATCGCCGGATTAATCGTCGCGTTTAAAGTATTTGGCCTCGACCAGTATCTCACTCTTTCGTATCTAAAGGGATCACTGGATTCGCTTAAGTCCCTCTATGAAAGCCATAGTCTCATGGTAATTGCCTCCTATTTTCTTATTTACGTTACCACAACCTCGCTTTCCCTGCCGGGCGCTTCTCCCCTGGGTATTGCCGGAGGCGCGCTGTTCGGTTTCTGGACAGCGACAATTGTGGTTTCTTTCGCAAGTACAATCGGCGCTACACTGGCGTGTCTTGTTTCACGTTTTCTTTTAAGGGACTGGATACAGAACAGATTCCATGACAGGATTACAAGGGTCAACGAAGGGATTGAGAAAGAAGGGGCGTTCTATTTATTCTCCTTGCGGTTAATTCCGGTGTTTCCTTTCTGGTTGATCAACCTCGCTATGGGTCTCACAAAGATGCCCATTTCCAAGTTCTATTTGGTGTCGCAGATAGGGATGCTTCCCGGAACTATGGTGTTCGTGAACGCGGGAAAAGAACTCGCGAAGATTGAGTCTGTCAAAGGCATCTTCTCTCCAAGCCTGATCATTTCATTTGCGCTTATTGGAATTTTTCCTATTGCCGTGAAAAAATTGTTGGCTTTGTACCGTTCCAGAAAGGGAAGAGGTTCGGGCGATGCCGGAAATATTGAATGAGGACATCCATGGGAAAGTGTGAAGAAATAACAGAAGCGCTGCGAATCCTATGATAATCTGGTTTAAAACATCAACTGTATCCTTGCCAATACCTTATCTACGGAGTCGTCTCCGGATGTAAGAAAGATTTCCCCTTTGCGGCTTGTGGGGGTGAAGAACGAATTGTCATACCAGTCATGCTGATAGTTGAGCTGAGCCTTCACATTGTAGTTAAGATACTTGTT
>JBFLXP010000344.1:0-3517 GCA_040757315.1 Nitrospirota bacterium | reverse complement strand
GTCGGATCTACATATGTTACCGGGTCCAGAAAAAAATCGCCGACTTCGCCCACGGTATCGCGCACGGAAGAGGGACCGATGAGAGGCCAGACGATATAAAACCCATGGCCTATTCCGTAGCTGCCCAAAGCCTGTCCGGTGTCTTCATCGCGCCGTGAGACATCGAAATCAGCTCTCGCAGCGTCTGCAAGACCCATTACTCCGGCCGTGGAATTGTAGACAAAACGAAACAGTTCATTCCCGGCATCTTTCACTCTGAGTTGAAGAAGACAGCTCACGAAGCGGATCGGAGTGGTCAGGTTCTTAAAGAAGTTGCTGGCGGAGATTCTGACGTCTTCCGGCAAGACGGCTGAATATCCCTGCGCAACGGGCTTGAGCAGCCAGAAATATAACTTGTCGTTGAAGTGATACATGGCCACATTCCAAGGTCGGATCGGATCTGCGATCGTCAAAACTTCTTCCTCCGGAATCTCTTCCTCGGCCTTCACGCCCTCTCGTTCGCCCGTTGCCTCCGGGACAGCCTGCCCGGACGGGGCCGTGCGCTCAATCAGGGACGAGGCAAGCGCCGGGGAAGAGGGATCAGCAAACGACGAGGATGCAAGAGAAAAGACGACGGCGAAGGAAACAATAATTCCACATATTAGTCTCTTGTTCATTGTTCTTTCTCCTTCCTTAATCTTATGCCTTTTCCGATTTTCTTTCGCAGTGTGTCCAGTGCCGCAACCGGTTTTCCGCCGGAGCGCTGTATAGAATATCTCACATTTAAGGCAATTTCGCAATGGAAATCGATATAATATTACTGTGATCCTGACCCGGGTTCCCCGGATTACACGTTTTTTGCCCGCAGAGGAGGTGCAAGCAGAATGGAGACGGACCAGAAGAAGGCGTTTCTCGAAGAAATTAAGGATGAAATAATCTGTTGTTTCCTCGATAGTAAGGAAATCGAAAAGATTGCACCATTTTTTGAGATAATGCGGTATCCGGCAAATACCCTCATATTCAAGGAAGGCACGCCGGGCGATTTCATCGGGTTTATTGTTTCCGGCAAGGTGGAAGTGAAGAAACAGACCGAATTCAAGGGAAACCAGATAATCGTGGCCTTGCTCGGCAAAGGTGCGCTTGTCGGAGAGCTTTCGATGTTCGATAAACACTACCGGTCGGCAACGGTAGAAGCCGTTGAAGACACAACCATGGTTATTCTCAGGAACGAAGCCCTCGAAAGTCTCCTGAAACAGTATCCGGACATCGGGATACAATTGTTGAAAGGTTTTATCCGTGTTTTATCGCTGCGCCTGAGAAAAGCTACAGAACGGCTTACGACTATGTTCTGATCGGGCAGGTTCCCTGATGAACTATTCTTCGCTTCTCTTCAGTAGCCACGCGGTGGCTGAATGCACCGTGATTCCGTAAGGCAAGTCAGCAGGGATTTCCGGCTCAAGACTGATGAGATGAAGGCTGGCCCTCGGATGTTCCTTCGCGGCTTCTTGCAGAGCCCTGATTTCACGCTGTCGGGTAATTAGGTCGCTCAGATCTACGCATACCTGTATAAGTTCGTCGTGACCGTCATGATAATAGGCCAGGAAATCGACTTCGTGTCCTTCCAGAGTGCGGACGTAGGCGACATCCGAGCCGCGCCGTTCAAGCTCCAGCAAAACACAAGTCTCGAGAGCATGTCCCAGATTGGCGCGGCCTGTCCGGTCATAGACATGAATCAATGCTGGATCGATGGGGTAGACCTTTCGCGGGTTCACCATCCGCCGCCGCGCAGAGGGTGATGAAATGGACGCGGTGCGGACAAGAAACGCATCCTCCAGATAACCAAGATATTCATGAAGTGTATCCTTGGCTACCGAAATTCCCTGAGACCGCAAATCCCTATAAAACTTGTTTACGCTGAAGGAGCCGGCTGCGCTGCCGAGCAGTTGCCTGATCAGCCAGCGAAGCGCAAGCGGATGCGAAACGGCATGACGTTCGATCACGTCGCGCAGCAGGGCTGTATCCACGTAACTGCGCAGCAGATCGAATCTGTCACGCGGGGGCACATCGACGGCCTCCGGAAAACCACCGATGGTGAGATACTCTCGCAAACCTTTTTCAGTCGCAGAACGGGTGGCCTTGGGCAGACGGTGGAGTCCTCGCTCAGGCTCCCGTCCGGTATGCCGAAGATACTCTCGGAAGCTGAACGGATGTACCAACGCCTCCATAGCCCGCCCTCGCATGCTGGTGGCCACCTCGCGGGAAAGGAGTCTTGCAGAGGAACCGGAAAGGAAAAGCTCCACCTTCTCTGTATCAAGAAGCCGCCGTGCAAAGGTCTCCCACCCGTGCACGACCTGGATTTCGTCCAGAAGGAAAACAGCTCTCTTGCGATCCCGCCACTCGGGGTGCAAACGGTAATATTCCTCCACTATGAGATGCAAATCGCCAGCCGTCATGTCTGCCAGCCGCTCGTCTTCGAAGCTGAAGTAGAGTGAACCCTCCCTGCCCGTGCCCTGCGCCAGCCGATCCGACACTATCTGCCATAAAAGAGTGGTTTTGCCGGTGCGGCGCATGCCGATGACCGCAACCGCCTTCCCTTTCACTCCGGGCAACCGCACGTCCCTGCGAGTGAACGAAGGTAGCGGAGCCGCCAGTGAATCTACGATCTTTTGCTGTATCAGACCGCGCAATTGTCCTTTCATAACGGATAATTTACCACAATATTGTACTTATTTCAAGGACAATTATTCCTGCCCGATTCTTAATGGACATCCCAGCTCTCGACAATCTCCTGAAACGGCGTCCGGACGTCGGATAATGCTTTTGAAAGGTTTCCGTGTTTTATCGCTGCGCCTGAGAAAAGCTACAGAACGGCTTACGACTATGTTCTGATCGGGCAAGTTCCCTGAGCGACCACTGGGATTGGCGTTCCGGCGTCGCGATGAGACTGTCCCGACACTATTAAAAGATGCAGAAGCATATCCTATTTTGTCATTCCGGCTTGGCCGGAATCTCTCTTCAGAAGGACTCCCGATACGTCCGCCGAGATTTCATAAATAACCGCTTCGTCTAATCATCAAACCAATTTTCCGACCCCTACCCAGGTAGGATTGACAACCGAATTTCATCGGAGTAAAGTGGTCTTCTAATAGTGTGAAGGGCTGCACCGGAGTTGAAAGAATATTCTTCGTCGTCTGATTCAGAAGAACAGAAGAGATAAGCAAGAGAATGAACTCAATATCGGATTTTGGGGGAATCGACATGAGTATAAGGCTCACAAAGAGGCATGAAAATATCCTTTGTTCCGTCATGCCCGAAGTCCTCAGTCGGGCATCCATGGTTCGACAGGCTCACCATGACACTGTCACCCTGAGCTTGTCGAAGGGTGGATTCCCGCCTGCGCGGGAATGACAGCTGTGCACGCCATCATTTTTTGATACCAAAATCAGAAAAAATTGGGTAACACTTTTCCGTTTCTGGTAATAGTAATAAACCCTTTCATACTCAGCCAGGCCTCGACGGCAATGCGCCAAGCCGCTTG
>JBFLXP010000343.1:0-3521 GCA_040757315.1 Nitrospirota bacterium | reverse complement strand
TTTCGTAATGATGTCTCCAAGATCGCGCGTCTCCTTCATGTTCAGCCCTGCTGCAGGCTCGTCAAGCAGCACAAGGCGAGGCTCCGTAGCCAGCGCCCTTCCGATTTCCAAAAGCCTCTGCTCCCCGATGGGAAGGTTCGACGCGAATTCATCTCTTCTGTGGCCAAGTTTTATATACTCCAGAATCTCTTCGCTTCTTCTTCGTATCTCAAGCTCTTCTTTCAAAACACCGGGGAGTTGAAATCCCGACGAAAAGAAGCCTGCCTTGGTTTTCGCATACCGGCCGACCATGATGTTTTCAAGCGCGGTCATATTCCCGAACAGCTCAACGTGCTGGAAGGTGCGCGAAATGCCCTTTCGAGCGATTTTCGTCGAACTGAGGCGGACGATCCTTTCGCCCAAAAAGAGGACCTCGCCTCTGTCGGGCTGATAGATTCCGCTCACAATATTGAGCAGGGTTGTCTTGCCGGCGCCGTTTGGTCCTATCAGAGCTTTAACGTCTCCCTGTTTTACGTCAAAACTGATGTTTCGCAGGGCAATAAGCCCCCCGAAACTTTTCCATACTTCTTTAATGTTTAGCAACCGGGAAACCTCTTATTTTCTTCACCTTTTCGACCAGGATCGGAACCAACCCTTTTCTGAAAAACATAAGGGATAGAGTCAGAATTAACCCGTAAACGAGCACATCCAGTTCTTCGAATTTTCGCAACAACTCCGGCAGTACCGTAATGGTAACCGCGCCGACGATCGCACCCCACAGGTTCGTGATGCCTCCCACTATCACCATCGTCAGCACCAAAATGGAATAAAACAATGAGAAACTGCTTGGACTGATAAAGGTGACGTAGTGCGCGTAAAGACTGCCGGCAAGAGAAGCGTACATCGCGCTCAGTATGAAGACTTTCATTTTCAGTGCGGCAACATTCAGGCCCATTGCATTGCACGCCAACTCGCTGTCATGAATAGCTCTCAAGGCCCTTCCAGTCCTTGAATGAATAAGATTCAAGGAGAATAACATTATGACTGCGACAAGGGCCCAGATAAGATAGAAATAGCCTTTTGTTGAGTCTATGGTGTATCCTAAAATGCCGAAATGAGGGATATCTCCGAAGCCTGACGGACCGCCCGGGCCCCATTCGTTCAGGATTATGTAAATAATTTCTCCAAAGCCAAGCGTTGCTACCGCCAGGTAATGTCCTTTCAGTCTCAGGGCCGGAATTGCCAATATTACCGCTGCAACGGCAGCAACGATCATTCCGGAGGCCATACTGACAACCACCGGAAGGCCTGCATGATAGCTCAGAATAGATGAGACATATGCACCGATCCCGTAAAACCCCGCCTGCCCCAGGGAAACCTGGCCCGCATATCCCATAAGTATGCATAATCCTATCGCGACAAGCGCATTTATCCCCGAAAATATTCCAACGGTTAGAGTATAGGCGCTTCCCGAGAGGGCCGGATACAGGATAATGAGAAATATAAGAATAGACAAAGCCGCCCAATCTCCTTTTTTCATCCGAAAATCCTCAAGTCACTCTTCCCTTTCATCGGTCAAAACTTTCTCAACTGCAGCATTGTCTTGCTGACAAACAAACCGGCGGGTTTGAAAAAAAGAATCAGCAGGAGAATGATCAGAGCTACTGCATCCTTCAACCCTGAATGTACGTATCCCGCGGTCATGGATTCCAGGATACCTATAATAAAACCGCCGAGGACAGCGCCTCTATTACTTCCCAGCCCTCCCATTATTGCCGCACAGAAACCCTTTACCGCAAGCATGGGTCCCTTGTCATACTCCATAAGGGAAATCGGGGTTATCGCCATGCCTCCAATTGCACCGACCACGGCGCTCAGCACAAAAGATAACATGACCATCCTGGACACATTGATTCCGACCAGTTGAGCCGCAGTAGGATCTACGGCACAAGCGAGCATTGCTTTACCTGCCACGGTCTTCTTAAAGAAGAAAAATAAAAGAATGATGCAGAAACCGGTAATGCCGATAACCCACAGCGTTTGTTGCTGAATGATTGCACCGGAAATATTCACAGGATCTCCCTCCGTAAAGGAAGGGTATCCATAGGGGTCTTTGCCGAAATAGAACATCAGAATACCTCGCAATACGATCGAGACTGCTATGGTAATCATGATCATCAATAACAGAGTGGGGTTTTTCAGAGGCCTTATCGTCACCCTTTCCATCAACAAACCGACAATCCCGGCGGAAACAATAGTCAATGCCGCCGACAAAAGAAATGGGAGCTTGAGCGATTCGCTAAAAAACCACATCATAAGACCGCCGATCACCACGAACTCGCCCTGGGCAAGATTTATGATAGACGTTGCGTTATACGTGATATTAAAACCTATGCCGACAAGGGCATAAACAGCCCCGACAGTGAGACCGGAGAAAAGGAATTGCAGGAAGACTGTAAGCAAAGCGCGATATTTCCTGAAGAGAAATGAGGGGATAATATCCCCTCATTTCTTCGATCAGGAATTATTTCAAAATCGACCAGTCGCCGTTTTTCACGACAACCATTTCAAAAGCAGTCTTGTCCAGTCCGCAGTGGTCGTCCGTCGACATGTTGAAGATACCGCCCGTCCCGGGCCATTTCTTGATCTTTGTCTCTATATAATCTCTGATCTTCTTTTTGTCGGGGCCGACTTTCTTGAGTGCCTCCACCATCATCATGATGGAATCATAAGCATGCCCGCCGAATGTGCCCGGCTCGCTCTTGTACCTTGCCTCGTAGTCTTGTGTATATTTTTTCAACAGCGCCTTCTGAGGGTGCTTGTCGGGCAGTTTATCCCAAACGACCAATCTGCCGAGAGGCGCGATTACTCCCTCCGCGGCCTTCCCTGCCAGATCTATGTTCTTCTTGCTTCCCCAGCCATGGCTTTGATACAGGGGGATACCCATTTTGAGTGCATGCCAGTTTTTCGTGACAACCACCTGACCAGGTCCTACCGACCAGTTAATCACTGCCTGAGCTCCTGCAGCCTTTATTTTGGTGAGCTGTGTCGTCATATCCGAATCTTTCGGCCCGTATTTCTCTTCTGCAACGATCGTCATGCCGTATTTAGGGGCCATTTCAAGAAGCGCTTTTTTGCCGGCATCCCCGAAACCGGTAGAAATGGTGATAATGCCGACCTTCGTTATGCCCTTTTTCTTCATATAGCCGTAAATCGCTTCCACTGCACTTACATCGTACTGCGGAGTCTTAAAAATCCAGTACCGCTCTTTGACCGGTTGGGTTATAGGGGCTCCCGCCGCGCAGGAAATAAGGGGCGTTTTTGCATTGTTCATGATAGGGACAAGGGCCATCGATTCACCGGTAGTGGACGGACCTATGATTGCCAGCACCCTATCATTTTCGAGGAGTTTTTTTGCGGACAGAACAGCCTGTGTTTCGTCACTTTTGGTGTCCTCAATAATGATTTCGAGCGGATGTCCGTTTATCCCCCCCGCCTTATTTATCTGCTCCTGGAGCATGAGCGCGGTATTTTTTTCGGGC
>JBFLXP010000342.1:0-3529 GCA_040757315.1 Nitrospirota bacterium | reverse complement strand
TCCTTTCACCATACTGTTCCAGGACACTGGCTGCAGGCAGCAGATAGACGGTGGTGTTTGTGCCGGCAGGGTCTAATCTCCAGAAAGCAGCCTGCTCTGTCTCAAAAATATCGGTGCAGGCCATCCACTCAAGGTTTTTCAGGGCTTGTCTTTCGAAGTTCTGGTCGGTGTCGCTTACAGTGATATTGGTCCCCTCGCAGTAGAGCCCTTTGATTGTCCCGTCAGCGATTGCGTGAATCAACGATAGATAGCTGTAATCCGCCGTAGTTGCACCCTTCTTCGGGAGATAATTGAACCCTGTGTTAACGTCAATAGTGGGCCACCATGCCTTCACCAGGCTTGCAGTGTACTTGTTTCCATTCTGCCACCAGTTTGTACTGTTCGGATCTACGCCTGTTGCACCCCTTACAGTATAGCTGTGAACCGGGTTGACGGTCGCTGCCGAAGTGTAGCCATAAGTGTTGCAATAAGTGGTAAAATCTGTGTCAGCAATTGTGGGGATCTTGAGGTAACCAGGCAGTATGTGAAACAGTATGGCCATGTCTGTCGCGCCCTGCACATTGTCCTGACCCCTCAGAGCATTGATACCGCCACCTGCCACTCCCATGTTCCCGAGGAGCAACTGTAAGATGGAATAGGCCCTGATATTCTGTACGCCATGGGTATGTTGTGTCGTTCCCAATGCATAGCAAATGGTTGCAGACTTATCATCAGGATAAGTTGAGCAGTAAGTCTGGCAAATCTGCTGATATAATGCAGGATCTGTTCCTGTTATCGCACAAACATTTCCTATGGTGTAATTCTCAAACTGCTTCTTGAGTTTCTGGAACACGCAGTCCGGGTCGTCCAGGCTTGTTGCCACAGTGGGAGTCAACGGTACATCATAGTTCCAGGTTGTCTTGGAATATGTAGCATCCAAAGTGGCATCAAGATTACCATTGTAAGTGCCGCCGCTCAACCCGGAGAATACTCCTATCGTGCCCTCAGCGCATGTCTCAAAAATGCTATTGACCTTGAAGAGCGCATTCGTGCATTCCTTGACGTACTTCTCATTGTAAAGGTGATTGTCTATCGCATACTTGATCATACCTCCGATGAACGCGATATCCGTCCCGGAACGCAAATGTGCGTACATATGCGCCTTTGCTGAAGTCCTGGTAAATCGCGGGTCCACACTTATAAGAGTTGCACCATTGTCTATTGCCGTTTGGACATGTTTCATTCCCATTGGGTGATTCTCTGCCATATTGCTGCCGATGACCATGATGACATCAGCATTTTGCAAATCATTCCAATGTTGTGTCATGCACCCTCTGCCGAACGACTCTCCCAGAGCCGCTACAGTGGGGGAGTGTCAGGTACGGGCGCAATGGTCAACGTAGACCATGCCCAACGCCCTCATCAGTTTCGCGAACAGGTAGCACTCTTCATTGTTGACCTTTGCCGAGCCCAGAGCAGCAACACTTTCGAGCCTCCAACCGGAACCTGTAGCAATAAGATCGGCATCCCTTCTGGTTTTTATCAAACCAGCAATCTCGTTGAGTGCGGCATCCCAGGTTATGGGATCCCAATTGCTCGCGCCGGGGCGGCGCACTAAAGGTCTGGTTATCCTCTGTGAGTCCGCTGCCTTGTACGGCAAACCGTCTGAAGCCAGATAAGGAATTCCTACCGGGCGTGTCCATCCCGCAATATGGTTCATTTCTCCACAGTCGTGACCCTTGGGACATAATGAGCCCTGGTTTATGGGACTATCAGGGTCGCCCTGGACGTAGGTTATCTGGCCGGTTCCATTGCTTCCGAGAACAAGGCCGCATCCGACTCCGCAATAAGGACAGATATTTTTTGCTTCAGTTGTCCATACCGGCGGATTGGCCTCGGCATACGCCTTAACGGGCTCGAGATCGAAGACGCCGAGCATGAGGCTTCCGCCTACGACGGCTGTATACTTCAGAAAATCTCTTCGCGTTATAGCCATTATTTCCCTCCTTTCTTATAAAAACTGTTTAACAGCCTTTTGTGAAAAGCTGTCTTATCCACATCCTTGTTCATATCAAATCCAAAGTCCATTTGTCCGCCTCTCATCCTAAAGCCCATATGCCTGGGGCGTATCGGTGAGGAGATAGATTACATTTGTCCTGCCGCGACCCTTCCCCATATACAGCCTGACAAGGGGATTGGTCTTTTTCGCCAACCTGTATGCCTGCCTAGAAATCGAATTCTGATTGCTATAGATTTCCGCATAACTCCCGGTTTTTATAGCGTTGACCGGACAGGCTTGTTCGCAGGCGGTTTTGGCGGTAGGGTTGCCGATGAATCTGTCATAGCAGAAATCACACTTCACGTACGTGTTGGTGACCGAGTTCAACTGCGGTACCCCGTACGGGCAGGCGTCCGTCATGGTTGTCATGCCCCTTCTCAGCTTCAACTTAGAGGGGGTAGCGTTGGAATTAAAGAGGACAAAGCCTTCCTGTGTTCTGGTGACTCCCGTGGAACACACATGCGCGCATTTCGGCCTGAAGCAGTGCCTGCACTGGTCTTTGAAGAAAAGCCATTTGAGGCCTGACGTCATCCCCTCACCCGGGGCCTCCGTGAATTTCACCGACGTGTATGTATTTCCCGACAGAGCGGGGTTCTGGTAAGAACCGGTAAATGTCGTGGTCTCGGCCGACAGTTGATGCCACTGCTTGCACGCAACCTGACACGCCTTGCAGCCTATGCATTTGGATGTGTCAACGAACATCAGTTTTTCTAAAGCGAGTGCCGCTTGTGACATATATTCCCTCCTTTCATAATAAATTTTTCTCCTTTGTGTTCAATTATCATTCCTGCCCCCATTATCTTGCTGCATGACAATCAAGGCACATCTGAGAGCCGGTGTTGTCGGACCTCAGGAAGTACACCTGATACTCGCCTTTGCCCGGATAGGTGGCGAGGTCGTGCACTGAATGGCATGTAGCGCACTCAAACCAGTAAATGTCCGTAGTGCCTGCATTACCATATAAGAAGTAGTTGGTCCCGCTGATGCTGCCGGGAATGGCGTATCTTGCCGACGGTGTCGTTCTTACCTGCAGTGCTGCCGGGAAGTTGTTGTTGTCGAGATCGAGAGAAGCATTGAAATTGAAGCTGATCGGGTGCTCGTTCGAAAGGTCGAGTCCTAAATCTGCGCAACCGGCCACTTCGATATCATATGCTGCGTCGGGATTGGAACACGGTCCGGGATAGTTCACAAGTTCGCTTGCTATACCGTTATGGCAAACGAGACAAAGTGAAGACGGGGATCTCGGCTGGACCGTCGGGCCCATGTCGAATGAGATCGAATTGTACAGCGTGTAAGTCTGTCCGGCCTGGAGCCTGTTCCAAAGCGGATACTGACCTGTCCCACTGTGCGGGGTATGGCACATAGCGCACGGCTCGGGAGCCAGATCATGCGGAGTTCCGATGACCGTCGCCCAAACTGTCGCTACACCTGCCATAAGGCTTAACGCCAGGAGAAGCAATAAAACCTTCTTCATCATTTCACCTCCATTTC
>JBFLXP010000341.1:0-3544 GCA_040757315.1 Nitrospirota bacterium | reverse complement strand
TCCATAAAGTCTTATTTTGTCATTATCCGGCTTGACCGGATAATCCAGAACGTATTGAAAAGACTGGATTCCCGCCTTCGCGGGAATGACGACTTTTTCGGAAAACAGCAGTTTATACACAGACTCTAATTAGGGAAGGAAAACGCGTTCAGTGCCCTTTCCGCGCGCGGTAGAGTTTCTTCGCGGTATTCCTGATCCCCTCGGCAACGTTCTTGTTTTTTTCGAGAAGAGCGAGGTCACGTGTCTTGAGCTCGGTCAAGAGAGGCAGCGCGATGCCGGGCGGGGTTTTGGGATTCGTTGCGAGCGCAAGGATGACCGAGTAGGTCTTCATCCATTCCCTCTTCTTTGTTATCCGTCTCAGAGCCTCGTCTGATATAGTGCGTGAACGGGCCACCGATTCAATCTCCGGCTCGGTAAGCTTCGGGTTCTCAAGAACCGTAATCGCCACCTCCTTGTTCGGATCTCTGAGAAGTATCGACCTAATCTCCTTACCTCCCCTGAGGGCAAGTTGTATCCGCTCAGCCACGCTGAGTTTCTGGATCTTCTGAAGGATCGTTTGTGTGCGTTCTTCCTGTGTCCTTTGTGGTTTGGCAATTTCCGCTCTCTTCTTGACCGGGACATGAAGAACATCGGAGATCGCCTGTCTTACGCCGTCCGGAGTATCCGGATGTTCATAAAGGAGTGTAAGTATTTCAGGACGGTTCATATTCGCCTTTGCTATCTCTTCAAAAATAGACTCATCGGCCGCATCTTCTATGAGCAGTTCGATAGCCATGGCGGATGCAGTGGACAGGTCCAGTTCAAGAAGGATCTTATTTTCCATGCGAACTCCTTTTCATATACAGAAAATACTCGATATTCCCCTTCTGTCCCGACACCGGAGACACAAAAGAGCCGACCGCCACAAGTCCATGCCTTTCAAGGTCTTCTCTGACACTGTTCACGGCCTCAAGTCTGCGTGATTCATCCTTAACGATGCCTCCCTTTCCGACTTCGCCTTTTCCAACCTCGAACTGCGGCTTGACGAGAGCAATAATTTCGCCATCCTCTTTCAGAAACGCAAGCACCGAAGGGATCACTTTTGTGAGCGATATAAATGAAACATCGACAGCAGCCAAATCAAGGGCATGATTCCGCAGATCGTTGAATTCATCGCCTTCGAACCTCTCTGATTTCTTCCTCTCAGAGTCTTTCTCTCCGAATATCTCCCGGTCCAGATATCGCATGTTCGTCCTTTCCATAACCACCACCCTCGGATCGTTTCTCAGCGACCATGCGAGCTGCCCGTAGCCGACGTCCACACAATAGACTTTCCTTGCTCCGCGCTGTATAAGGCAGTCGGTGAAGCCCCCTGTTGAACAGCCGACGTCGATCACCACTTTATCGGCTGCGTCTAAACGGAAAAAGTCCAAGGCGGCTTCGAGTTTCAGTCCACCCCTGCCGACAAAAGGAATGCCTGCCTCCGAAAGCGTTATTTCAGAATTGTCGGCGACAAGAACGCCGGCCTTGGTTACCTGTCTGCCGTCCACGAGAACTTTCCCTTCCATAACGAAAGCCTTCGCCAACTCCCTGCTTTTCACCAGTCCCCTCTCCACAAGAATCATATCCAGTCTCTTCTTCACACGCTGTATGAAGGCTCACTATGGAGCGAAAATACCGCCTGGTATATCCCCTCCTCATCAAGCCCGTATTTCTTCCTCAATTCCGGCTGCCGCCCGTGCTCGATGAAAACATCCGGTATCCCCAGGCGTCTGACTCGAACCTGATTGACTTCCAATTCATTGAAAAACTCAAGCACGGCGCTGCCGAACCCTCCCTGCAGGACATTTTCTTCAACCGTAAGAATCTTGGGCACCAGAGAGGCGACGACGGATATGAGCTTGCGGTCGACAGGTTTGATAAATCGCGCGTTGACAACCATGACGTCGACATCGTCCTTTTCGAGCCTGACCGCTGCGGCAAGCGCCGCGTACACGCTGTTTCCGAGCGCAAGGACAGCGACGTCTTTGCCTCCTCTCAGGATCTCCCCTTCTCCTATCTTGAACGGAACCGGCACACGCGTGATGATTTCAGAACCGCAGAATACAGGGGCCGGTATCTTTCCCCTTGGATACCGCACCGCAACCGGTCCCCTGTGATTGACCGCGATCTCGAGCATCGTTCTGAATTCGACATCGTCCTTAGGCTCCATAACAACAATGTTCGGAATATGACGCAAATAGGAAATATCAAATACGCCCTGATGCGTAGGACCGTCTTCCCCGACTATTCCGCACCTGTCAATGGCAAAAACGACGGGTAGATTTTGCAGGCATATGTCGTGAATTATTTGGTCGTAGGCCCTTTGCAAAAATGTCGAATAGATCGCAACAACAGGTTTAATTCCTTGAGTAGCCAGTCCCGCCGCGAAGGTTACGGCATGCTGCTCCGCAATTCCCACGTCATAGAACCGGCCGGGGAATCTCCTGGCAAAAATATCAAGACCGGTTCCCTCTTTCATTGCGGCAGAGACAGCCACGATCCGCTCATCTTTTTCAGCAAGTTCAGTAATGGTCCGGCCGAATACGTCACTGTATGTAAGCCGACCTCCCAGGATTGGCGACCCCGTTTCGAGTTTGAACGGACCGATCCCGTGAAAAAGAGAAGGATCCTTTTCGGAAAACTCATAGCCCTTCCCCTTCTTTGTGATCACGTGGACGAGCACGGGTCCTGTCTCCTTCTTGACCATCTTCAAAGTGTTGATCAGGAGATCGATGTTGTGTCCGTCTATGGGGCCGACATAATTAAAACCCAGTTCTTCGAATATCACGCCGGGCAGAAACAGCTTTCTAAGCATCTCCTCTGTCTTCTGGGCTATCTTTGTGGCGGGCACACCGACTTTCGGGATACCCTCGAGAAAAGCTTTCGTATCCTTCTTGAACCTCTTATACAACTCCCCGGTCAGAATGCGGTTCAGGTATGCCGGAAGGGCCCCGACGTTTGGAGATATCGACATTTCGTTGTCATTCAGGATGACAATGAGATCTTTCTTCAGATGGCCCGCATTATTCAACCCTTCAAAAGCCAGGCCTCCCGTCATGGCCCCATCGCCGATCACCGCAACAACCCTGAAATTCTGCCTGTTCATATCCCGTCCCGCGATTATCCCCAGCGCCGCGGAAATGGAAGTGGAACTGTGGCCTGTCCCGAAAGCGTCATGTTCACTCTCGTCGCATCTGGGGAAGCCGCAAAGACCCCTGTACCGGCGTATCGTAGGAAACCGTTCAAATCTCCCGGTGAGAAGTTTGTGTGGATATGACTGGTGGCCGACATCCCATATTATCTTATCACTGGGTGAATCGAACACCGAATGGAGGGCAATCGTCAGTTCGATTACGCCGAGATTCGATGCAAGATGCCCGCCGTTTTGAGAAACTCTTTCCACTATCGTCTCTCTCATCTCCTCTGCAAGTCTCTTCAGGTCGGCGACTGAGAGTTTTTTTACGTCTGCTGGAGATTTGATCTTTTCAAGAAACATCACGCCCTCCTCTCCACGATATAACGG
>JBFLXP010000340.1:0-3561 GCA_040757315.1 Nitrospirota bacterium | reverse complement strand
AGTTGCCGATGGACCGGATCAGTCCGGCCATCCCGAAACTCGTCGAGAATCTCGGCAGGCATTCCCTTGAAGATGTTGCTTTGGCTATCATGACTACCGATACCTTTCTAAAAACCGTCAGCCGGGTTGTGAAAGTTGGCGAAGGGGAAGGAGTGGTCGCCGGAATCTGTAAGGGCGCCGGAATGATATGGCCGGACATGGCAACCATGCTCTGCTTCATAATGACCGACATCGCCGTGACTCGGAAAGCTCTGCAAAAGGCCCTGCTGAATTCGGTAAAGAAATCTTTCAACAGAATCACCATAGATGGAGACAGGTCGACAAATGACACCGCCCTGATCATGGCTAACGGAGCGCTCGGCAATCGCGAGATAGAAGAGAATTCGCGTTCGTTCAAGACGTTCTGCAACGTCCTCGATCAGGTTACTTATGAGCTTTCCCAACTGATCGCACGGGACGGCGAAGGGGCCACCAAGCTCGTTCAGGTCGAGGTCAGGGGAGCCCGGAGCGAAAAAGAGGCGGAACGGGCTGCGTTTTCGGTGGCCAATTCGAACCTCGTGAAGACTGCCATTTATGGGAATGACGCAAACTGGGGACGCATCATGGCGGCCATCGGTTATTCGGGAATTCCTGTGAAAGAGGACAAGGTCGATATCTTAATCGGGAAGATTAAGGTTGCAGAGATGGGACTGAGCACGAGGAAAGACAGAGAGGCCGGTGATGCACTAAAAAACAAAAATATTCAAATAGTTATCGATCTTCACATGGGTAAAGCCTCCGCAAAAATACTGACCTGTGACCTGACCGAAGAGTATGTGAAGGTGAACGCCGAATACCGTACGTAGAAATACGTAATTTTTTTCTTGACAAAACAGAATTCCGAATGGTAAAAATAATTAAATGCCTCGTTATCTCCCCTAATACTGCTGCCCAACTCCCACGGGCAGCAGTATTTAATTTCGGGGGATGAAAGCGGCATCCCTATTCCCCGATTTCGACTAATTCGTAGTCTCTGCTTCCAAGCCCGAGCTTTTCTGCTTCCTCTATTTGCAGATGATAGTTTCTTTCGCTCAGCTTGAAAAGTATATCATCTCCATGCCTGAGGGTTTTCTCCTCCGCCATGGACTGAGCGAGGGGTGGAGCTTTCAGCAGCATATCGACAGTCGCCTGCTCTATCGAAACTATATCATCCGATACCAGAATGCCCTGGTCCTGTATGACCGGCACGTCGGCAACAGGCATGCAGTCGCATTCAGGCTGAATCTCGGTGAGGAAATTGATGTAAAGGACCTTATCCGGCTTGAATGTGTTGAGAACCAGCTTCGCGGATTCGGCGAGGGACCGCATGAACCTCTGTTCGTCTCCGGGCAGCGAAAGCGCACCCGACTGACAGACACGCTCGCATCTGCCGCACCGCCAGCATTCGTTCGTGTCCCACTGGAGTTGGTCATCGGCAAATTTGATTACATCGAGCGGGCAGATCTCCATGCACTGATAGCACAACTCACATTTTTTTTCATCCCACGATATCATACCTTCCCCGATTGTGTGCATGGCACCCCTTCCGCATTTCCAGCCGCATTCTCTGTGCTTTGAGCTGACGCCGCCCATGGCAATGTTCTTGATCGCACCGCCATAGCCCCCTTGTATGTGGCCTTTTATATGGGAACAGACGACCATCGCGGGAACATCGTGTATGACACTGGCAATTGCAATCTCTTTGATGATATCGATGCCCTTGACCATAATATTGTCGTTTCCATAAAGTCCGTCGGCGAGAAGAACCGGCGCTCCCACCGAAAGGTGATTAATGCCGTTCTGATTTGCCACTTCGAGGTAGTCAAGGCCCTTGATCCTCACCGTGTCGGTAACAAAGGGTTTTGCTCCGACTCCCCTGAGGGACTCAACGACCTTCCTCAGGAAGATAGGCCGCACTATCCTGTGTGCGCCTTCGGAGCCGAAGTGAGTTTTTACCGCAACCCACTCCTTTGGTTCGAAATAGGCTGTCAGCCCGATTTCGTCCAAAAGACGTTCGAGCTTGCCGGGCATGCTGTCGCTGAATTTCCATTTCCTGGCCCTTGCCGATGCGAACAATACTTTAGCCATAAAAATCGCCTCCCCGGGAGTGAAAGATTTAACGAATATTTCGCATTAATCTGTCCAGAACAGTCCGAACAGCAGGTGATTTCGTCTCTAATTATATCAAGTGTCCGGATTCTTTGATATATCGGACTTTGAATTGTGGTAAGATGAAAACACTATGCATAAAGAATTTGTTGATTTTCTCATTATCGGAAGCGGTGTAGCAGGTCTCAGAGCCGCGATCGAACTCGCCCCGCACGGCAAAGTCCTTGTCGTGACAAAAGACAGACCGGCGGAAAGCAGCACCGAATATGCCCAGGGAGGCATCGCGGTCGCCCTCAGCGACGAAGACGAAGTCGGCATTCACTATGAAGATACGCTCCGTGCCGGGGACGGACTCTGCAGTGAAGAGGCTGTGAGAGTTCTCGTGGAAGAAGGTCCTGAGAGAATACTCGAGCTCATCTCCTGGGGAGCCGAATTCGACAAGGAAGGCGCGAGACTCGACTTCACTATGGAGGCTGCCCATTCACGGAAAAGAGTCCTGCATGCACACGGTGATTCCACGGGAAAAGAGCTGGAAAGGGTGCTTCTCACGAAAGTCAGAACGTTCGATTCCGTAAGAAAATACCCCTTCGCTTTTACTGAGAGCCTCATCATAAAGGACGGAGTTTGCTACGGAGTTCGTTCCGTTATGGGCGGCGAGGTTCGCTCACTTTATGCGAAGGCGACCGTGCTGGCCACGGGGGGAGCGGGACAGGTCTTCCTGCGTACGACAAACCCCGCGGTGTCGACGGGAGACGGCATGGCAATCGCATTCCGCGCGGGCGCAGTCGTCGAGGATATGGAATTCGTTCAATTCCATCCCACGGCGCTTTTTGCCCCATCGGCGCCCCAATTTCTTCTCAGCGAGGCGATGAGAGGAGAAGGCGCGATCTTGCGAAACATCCACAAAGAGCGGTTCATGAAGGACTACCACCGTGACGCCGAACTCGCTCCAAGAGACATTGTATCGAGAGCGATCATTTCTCAGATGACGCGAACCAAGAGTGCTCATGTCTATTTGGACCTTACTCATCTCAACCCGGATTTTATCAAGAGAAGATTTCCCAGAATTTATGCGACCTGTCTTCAGTATGATGTGGATATAACAAGGGAACTCGTGCCGGTTTCTCCCGCCGCACACTACGTCATGGGCGGAATAAAAACGGACGTTTACGGCGCAACGAGCATCAAAGGTCTCTTCGCAGCCGGGGAGGTAGCCTGCACCGGAGTGCACGGCGCCAATCGGCTCGCATCGAACAGCCTTCTGGAGGGCCTTGTTTACGGAGCGCGGGCCGGGATTACGGCAGCCGGGTACGGATCGGAAATTACAGAGAAAGAATTGTCTCGCGCAGAGAAGGAGAGCACCGGTGAGATCGCCGGGAAGGGCGCTGGTGCGGAATCGGACATGCGAAATTTTGACACGGAGGAGATACGGCA
>JBFLXP010000339.1:0-3566 GCA_040757315.1 Nitrospirota bacterium | reverse complement strand
CGCGGAAAGGGCACTGAACGCGTTTTCCTTCCCTAATTAGAGTCTGTGTATAAACTGCTGTTTTCCGAAAAAGTCGTCATTCCCGCGAAGGCGGGAATCCAGTCTTTTCAATACGTTCTGGATTATACGGTCAAGCCGGATAATGACAAAATAAGACTTTATGGACAGACACTTATAAAAAGGTCACCAATTAGCAGAATGCTGTTGCTAATTCTCTCCAAATACCGTTAAATAAAAATTCGTATGATTAGGACATTCAAGATAGAAAAGTCCCATGCAAGGATCATCCCAAAATCTTCTCTGTTCAAGGTGTTAAGCTATCTTGACAGAGAGAGTGTGGAAACTCCGTTCCTTCTCATGGACGCGGAAAAAATCAAAGAAAAAGTGCTGATGATCGGTCGCGACATCAGGAATTCCAGGGTTTTTTATGCGGTGAAGGCGAACCCGGATATAGAGATAGTCAGATTGCTGAACAGCCTTGGTGCCGGATTTGAAATCGCTTCCGAGGGTGAGCTTGAAATCCTTGCCGGGCTTGGCGTTAAGCCGGAAAGAATTATTTCGAGCAATCCCGTAAAATCTCTCAAATTTCTGAAGATGTCGGCAGACTATGGCGTGCGTCTGCTGGCATTCGACTCGGTCGGAGAAGTGGAGAAAATCGCGCACTATATCCCCGGCTGCCGGGTATACGTCAGGCTTTCCGTGCCGAACGAAGGAAGCGAATGGCCGCTGAGCAGGAAATTCGGAGTCGAATTGGACGAGGCGCTTTCGTTGTTATCTCTTGCGAGGGACAGGGGGTTGAAGCCGGTGGGCGTGACCTTCCATGTGGGCTCGCAGTGCACTAATATTTATAATTGGAATATTGCGCTGGACAAGGCGAAGAGTCTGTGGCTGAAGGCCGGGCGTAAAGGGATAAAGCTCGGGGTGCTGAATGTCGGCGGCGGCTATCCCATAAAATATACAAAGAATGTGGTCAGCATCGAGGCGATCGAACGGAACGTCGACGCTCTGATCCGCGAGAAATTCCCCATGGACACTTCGGTGTATATTGAACCGGGAAGGGCCGTTGTTGGAGATGCCGGCATTATGGTTTCTTCGGTTATAGGAAAAGCAAAGCGGGGAGACGAAGACTGGCTTTATATTGATGTGGGAGTTTTTAACGGCCTGATGGAAAGCGTGGGCGGAATAAGATACAGTTACGTGGTCGAAGACAAGGGGCAAGTCCGTCATAAGAGACAGTGGACGGTCGCAGGACCGAGCTGCGACAGCTTCGACGTGATCGACAAGAATGTTGTGCTGCCTGATGCGGATGTCGGAAACCTTGTGCTCATTCTGTCGGGGGGGGCGTATACCGTGTCTTATGCTTCTGAATTCAACGGGTTTTCGATACCGAAAACGATATTGATATGAAGGGAGAACCTTATTGTTGCATAAAAGGGAGGGTATCCCTCAAAGCCTTTCAATGCGATGAGATTTGATTAGGGCATGGCGTCGAGAAAACAGGACTTCACTGGAAGTGTCACCCTGGTTTTATCTTTCTTATGCGGCTTCCGATGCCATAATGTATCGCTGCGAAAGGCTTCTCGTGCCGCCCTCCCTTTTCGCATTCAACGTTTCTTATGCAACTGACAGGTAAATTTGTGGTGAGTTTATAGGGAAACATTATCGCGGAGGATAGAACATGATCAGATTTTTTGAGAAGGCGCCTTATGCGCCGATCGAGTACTGTTATGAAGTTGAGGATATTCTTTACAAAGGCAAGAGCAGATTCCAGGAGATAACTGTTATCAGGAATCCGCATTACGGCAGGATGCTCATCCTTGATGACGTCGTGCAGATGACCGAGCGGGACGAGTTTTTCTACCATGAGATGCTGACGCACGTGGCGCTTCATGCTCATCCCGACCCCCGGAAAATTATTGTCATCGGCGGCGGAGACGGCGGTGTGGTACGCGAGGTCTTAAAACACGAAAAGATCGAAAAGGTATATTTTATAGAAATAGATGAAGAAGTCATCGACATTTCGAAGAAGTTTTTCCCGACGGTATCCTCGGGAATTGACGATCCCCGTGTGGAAATCAAAATCATGGACGGGGCCGAATTTCTGGGAAAACGTAAAGCAGCGGATATCGACGCGGTCATCATAGATTCCACCGACATCATAGGTTTTGCACGGAGCCTTTTCACGTCCGAATTCTTCACAAATGTCAAGAACTGCCTTTCGGACCAGGGCATGTTCGTTACCCATACGGAGTCCCTGCATTTTCACAAGGACATGGTGATCGAAATACAGGAGTTGCTGAAGAGCATCTTCCCGGTTGTGGACCTGTATACGGCGCCGATTGCGACCTATCCGGGGAACTGGTGGGCTTTTGCGGTTGCAACGAAAGGAGTGTCGCCCCGGGAGGTAAGGAAGAAGTTCGAAATAGAGACGAAGTACTATGACGACGAAGTTCATGGCCAATCGTTTTTGACAAAAGGACTCTACGAAAAATTGATGCAGAGAAAACTCCAGTGGTGATCACGGGCGAAGACGACTATGGGCAGGCGGAAGAAAGTCACTCCTGACTGGTTTGTCGACAGGGAGAGCGATTACCGCCGAATTTACCACAGGGTTAAGAATCGTATTTTCTCGGCGAGGACGCGATTTCAGAATGTTGATCTGATCGATACCGACCATCTGGGCCGCATGGTTATTCTGGATGAGAAGATCCAGTCTGCCGAGGCGGACGAATTCGTCTACCACGAGGCTCTTGTGCATCCTGCTATGATGAGCCATCCCTGTCCGGAACGGGTCCTTTTGCTTGGAGGCGGCGAGGGCGCAACGCTGCGTGAAGTTCTCAGACATCCCTCTGTTCTCAAGGTTGTTATGGTGGATGTCGATGAGGAATTTGTTCGTTTCTGCCGGCGGTATCTCACCTCTTGGCATCAAGGCTCCTTCGACAGCAGTAAAGTGGAATTTGTCTTCGGAGACGCACTCCGATACGTCAGAGAAACGAAACGGACATTCGATGTTATCATCGGAGACATAAGCGATCCGGTTGAAGAAGGGCCGGGACGAAGGCTGTATACGAGGGAATTCTATGTCCGTATCTGGAACAGACTGAAACGGGACGGTATATTTGCGACCCATGCCACCGAGATCTTTTACACGGCAGACAAAACGCTTTCGACGAAAATCTTCTCTATCCTGAAGAAGATTTTCCCGAATGTCAGTTTTTATTACGAATACATTCCGAGTTTCGGCTGCCTGTGGTCCTATATAGTATGCTCAAGCAGGCACGATCCTGGAAAAATGGGCAACCGGGTGCTCGAAAAGAGGCTGCAAGAGCGGGGACTCGGCAGGCTTTCCTATTATGATGCCGAAACCCACAGAAGGTTGTTTGCTCTGCCCAAGTGTGTTCGAAGGCGGCTTGCTCGCAGGTAAAGTTTATCCTATCGTTGCGAAAAAGGGAGGTCGTCCCAATACTGTTCGGCATGTATATTGCGTTCTTATGATAATCGAGAATATGAGGCACAGTAAAGCTTGAAACGGTTGTGGTGTGGCTGTTTGTCTCGAAGAAGTCCGG
>JBFLXP010000338.1:0-3568 GCA_040757315.1 Nitrospirota bacterium | reverse complement strand
AGTCACATCTACTTTGTATGAAGCGGGTAGCAGTTCAAGTCTAATATTGCCATCGTATCTCCGATCGCCACCGAGAAGGCCGTCTGAAGTTTTCTGATAAAGCGAGAAACTCAAGCCCGCAACATTACTGACAAGATATGAAACTTCATCCCTGGGCAATTCGTTACCGGGGTACACCCTGATGCTCCGGGCCGTACTGGAACATGAGGATAGTAACATCGAGATGACGATGCACAATGAAATGGCACGGAGACAACCGATGCTGTCTGAGTATTCATGCATGATCTTTTCCAGTAATCGGTTCAAAACCGGTATTTCTATTATAGATAAATCCCTTTGTTGAACGCCATGCGCAGAACTCACCGCAGCGCATAAATTACCGGAATGATGATTTCGGCCATCGCCGGAGGGGGAGGGAAAGGCGAGGTTTTTTTGACGGTCTCGACCGCTCCTCTGTCAAGGATGTCTCTGCCTGAACTCCTTGAAACCTTTACGTTTCCAACGCGCCCGTCCGGTAAAATAAGGAAGGAGACCGTGACTCTGCCTTCCCATCCCATCTTTCGCGCTGGTGCGGGATACACCAGATTCTTCTGGATCAAGGCCCGTATATAGGCATAGTGTTTCTTCAGATAAGCGAAGTTCCCCTGCTTTCCATGACTATGAGTTCCTCCGGCCGGGTTTTGTCCCGGGTTCTGTCCTCCACTGCCGACTAAGGAACTGTCTGACACTGCGACAGACAAACTTCCAGCGGCGGGATTGTTCTGCTTTTCACTTACTGAGGCAACAGCCGACTGTGTTTCCAGGGGAAGCACGTCTTTGACATCTTTGACCTCGACAGACTGTTCAATTCGTCTCTCAGGTTGTGCGACCATCGCGGGACTTTGATACTCCATATCGCGGGCAACCGGTTTTTTCCATTGAGGCGGGCTCGGGTGCAAACCTCTTAAGGTCGAAGATTCTGAGATATCGTCGGATAAATCAATGACGAGCACTGCATCCGGCCGCATTAAAACAGTGCCGACAAACGCCAAGCAGATAACTGCCAGCGCATGGACCAGTAAAGAGAGATTAAATGCCTTGACTTGATCATTCATTTATTCAAGCTGCCCACGCATCGAAAAGACGTAGAGTGAACCCTATCGCTGCCAAAAAGGGAGTCATCCCTCAAAGCCGTTCAAGGCGATGAGATCTGACCAAGGCATGGCGCCGAGGAAACAGGATTTCACTAAAAGTGTCATCCTGATTTCGTAATTTCGATGTGGCTTCCGATGCCGCAATGTATCGCTGCGAAAGGCTTCTCGTGCCGCCCTCCCTTTTGGTGCTCACAATTCTTGCGTAACTAAAGGTAAATGTACAGTAATATTATCGCATCTGACATGCGATGGCAAGGGCATAGGTGGCGCAGCGCAGGCGAGGCAAGATTACTATTCACGAGTTGCTGATCCGCAGAGCAGATGGGTTTAAAGCACGAAGGATAGCGGGCAGGGTTCGCGATCCCCCCGCCCGTCATCTTACAAAATGGAGGAGTCTTACTTTACCTTATCTACCGGATAATCGGCTTCTCCCCATGCTTTTATGCCGCCGGGATACCGGTAGACATTCTTGTAGCCGAGCTTTACCGCCCACATCGCTCCATTGTGGCTTCTGGTGCATTTGGTGAAGCCGCAGTAGAATACGATGAGTCTGTTCTTATCCTTGCCGAGTATGTTTTCAAATGAGGCTTTCGTCTTATCGTCAAGCGTGACGACTTCCGGGATCGGAAACTCGAACTGCGCTGCTCCGGGAATGTGTTGCTTTTTATAGCTGTCTTCATACGGCATAGTATCCACGATGAGCATATTCCTCTTCTGATCTATCCAACCCTTCAACTCCTCGGTCGTCACAATCTTGTATTCTCCCCGGTCGACCTGGCGGGCGAAATCCACCGCGATCTTCTCGGTTTCCAACTCCTTCGTTCCAAGCGCCATTCCCGTTCCATACAATGTCAGCACAAGAGAAACCATAATCATGCAACAAAACATCGCTTTCTTCTGAAACATGTTGTACATACCTCCGTCAGGATTTTATTCGCGACCACAAACCATGGCGTGCGTTCTCTGAGGGACAGAACCACCTGGCAAAAGAAAGAAAGACCATTGCCGTAAGCATTGCCAGATCTCTATAAAATGCCACTCTAAGGCTGTTGTGTTCATTAATCTCCTCCGGAGAAAAACAGCCGCAGTCAATATCCAGGTCCTTGAGGATGCCGTACCAAAGGACTGAGATGAAGAGGAGAAGCATGACGACAATAGCTGTGCGGCTTCCTCTCATATTAAGAATGAGACCCATGCCGGCAAGAATTTCGAGAGCAGGTAACCCGAAAGCTACGGGTGTGAGCATTTTTTCAGGCACGAGGTCATACAGTGAAATAATATCCGCGAACGCGTGGACGTCGGTCAGTTTCGTAATGCCGGCATAAATGAATATGATGCCTATCACTGCCCGAACAATCCTGTAAGACCATGGTGACTTCAGTATAATTCTCATATTATCTAATAATGGTGCCGCCGTGCAATAACATACCTATTATTCATGACAAAAAAACTATAAATCCAATAGATAGTTTGGATATGAGAAGATCAATGTATAGATTCTGTCTTCAAATGGAGCAAAAGGCGTGACAGAACCGAGGTTTTTTTGATGTGGTTTTCCTGATTAACTTCTTGGTATAATAAAAAAACAAAAAAAATTCACGATTTATTGGGGGTAGTTTTTATGTGTTTGGGTATTCCGTCAAAGATAATACGGATTGAAGACTCCAGAGCCATGATAGATGTATATGGCGCTCAACGCGAGATAAGTCTTCTCCTTATTGAGGAACCTCTGAAGATCGGCGACTACGTCCTTGTCCATGCGGGCTTTGCGATCCAGAAGCTTCAGGAGGATGTTGCAAAAGAAACACTGGACCTCTTTGACCAATATCTGGACATGGTGGGAGAGCAGGAACGCAGCCTCCAGGAAGCTGCCGACAAACCGACGAAACGCTCCCGAAGGAAAGTCAAAGCCTCCTGATCCATTCCAGAATGCCGATTTTTGCAGCGTATTCCGAATTCCGGACTTCGCAGTACATTCTTGTTTTGTCTCATTCCTTTATGGTAATCTCCTAAGCAATCCGCATACTATTTTGAGACACCTTAGTGAGAACTGTGATTATATTTATTGATTCTTTGGGACACTTATTCTGTGACTCTGTGCTTCGTGGTCAGAAGTGTCGGAAGAAAAGTATAAAGGGAGAAAATAACAATGTTGAAAAATGACCGATGGATAAGGGAAATGGCCGAGAAAGGCATGATCAACCCATTTGACAAGGATCAGGTGAGAACAGGGGTCATATCATACGGCATTAGCTCCTACGGTTATGATATGCGTATTTCCGACGAGTTCAAAGTGTTCTTCCCCCGCGATACATCGATCATAGATCCAAAGAACTCCGAAATGAAAAGCTTTGTCGACTTCAAGGGGAAAGTATGCACCATTCCGGCGAATTCGTTTGTCTTAGGAAGGTCGGTCGAATATTTTAAGATCCCCC
>JBFLXP010000337.1:0-3587 GCA_040757315.1 Nitrospirota bacterium | reverse complement strand
AATGCAAGAAGTACATCAAGACTATTGATCTGCGGGAACTGAACCGCGAAGCCATACTCCCCGTAGAAGACATGGGCACCCTCCATCTTGATATCCTTGCCCGAAAGGAAGGTTATAAACGCGGAACCACAAACATCCTGGAGATGGAAAAATGGGAGGAGTGAGGAATTTTTCACGAATAGCAGAGGAAATGGTTTCTCAGGCACAAATATGATTATATCCCTTTAACAACCCGTGAGACGGAATTCTTGCATTGACAAGTATCTCGACTTCTGCGCTCGATGGATTATCAAATACATCTTTTGGCGATCCTGTTTGCAGAACGCTTCCGCTTGAATAGACAATCATAGTGTCGGCAACTGCATAAGCTTCAGCGGCGTCATGCGTTACGAAGATAACAGGCACATCAAAGCTATTCTTTATATCTATCAAAAACTGTCTCATCTCTATGCGGAGAGGATTATCCAGGGCTGAAAAGGGTTCGTCCAGCAAGAGAGCATAAGGTTTGCGCATGAGCGCCCTTGCAAAGGCGACCCTCTGCTTTTGGCCGCCCGACAGTTCAGCAGGGTATTTCTCCTCGATGCCTTGGAGATGAAACGCCCTGATCATTTCGCCGGCTCTCTCCCTTCTCTCTGATTTGCCCTTGTTGTTGGAGCCGAACAGAATATTGTCAAGAGCGGACATGTGAGGGAAGAGAGCGAGATCTTGAAATACATATCCCAGACGCCGTTGCTGAGAAGGCACGTCTATTTTTGTGGAGCCGTCAAACATCGTTGTGCTGCCTATTCGAACGAATCCTTCGTCAGGCGTCAACAGACCTGCTATCAACTGGAGTGTCATGGATTTCCCTGCTCCCGAGTATCCGAAAAGCACTGTGAGTTCATTGTTGATTTCCCATGCAACATCGAGATTGAATCCTTTGACCTTTTTCTTAAGATGAACCGATAACCCCATTAAATGATCCTTTTACTATATCTGTTGGCGAAATAGAGAAAAAGTCCCGACATAAGTGTTAGCAGGATAACCATGCCGTTTGCTTGAGACCATTCGCCGCTGCCGGCAAGTGAGTAGATAGCGAGAGGCATAGTAGCGGTCCTGCCCGGGATATTGCCGGCCAGCATCAACGTTGCTCCGAACTCACCAAGTGCCCTTGCGAAAGAGAGCACCGTGCCGGCCATTATACCCCTTTTTGCAAGAGGTAATATTACCCTTACAGTTGTCTCGAATTCCGAATGCCCCAACGTATAAGAAGCCTGGACGAGGTTTTTATCAACAGTTTCGATCGCTGCACGTGTTGTCTTGATCATCAACGGAAGAGCTACGACAAATGATGCTAATACCGCTGCATGCCAGGTGAACATGATGCTCCAACCTGTCCAGGCATATATCGGTTTTCCGATAATTCCGTTCCTGCCAAAAAGAATGATCAGATAATACCCTGTTACTGTCGGGGGCAGTACGAGGGGGAGGGTGAAAAACATATCCAGCAGTTCTTTGCCTCTGAAGTTCCTTTGAGCAAGAAAATAGGCTACAGTGACGCCGATGACGATTATGAAAAATGTTGCAACCGCCGCTACCTGCAAGGAAAGTCTGAGAGAAAATAGCACTGAACTTTCGAGCATGCCTTTATCAAAAGAAGTTGATAGCTACCGTTTTTCCGTCATTTTGAATCCATGCTTTTCAAGAACTTTCCTGCCTTCCTCTGACACCAAGAAAGAAACGAATGCTTTTGACAGGCTTTCTTTATTGGTGCCTTTAACGACCGCGGCCGGATAGATGACAGGTCGGTGGCTGTTCTCAGAAGCAGTGGCAACAATTCTAATATCCTTTGCTCTTATCATCGCATCCGTCGAATATACAACGCCGGCATCCACTTCTCCGCGGGCAACATAATCAAGAACCTGTCTCACATGTTCTGCGTAGACAAATTTCTCTTTTATTGACGTGAGCAGTCTGAAATGAACGAATACTTCTTCCGCGTATCGCCCTGCCGGAACGGTTTTTGGATTGCCCGCTGCAATCTTTCCTGTCTGATTCAGCCCGAGGTCCTGAAAAGTCCGAATCCTGATCTTTGAATTTGCCGGGATTACGAGGACAATGCTGTTTCCCGCAAAGTTGACTCTCGAATCGGGCAGAATAAGTCCCATTTTTTCTGCTTCATCCATGTCTTTCTGTGCAGCGGAGACAAAGACATCAACAGGAGCCCCTCCTTCAATTTGGCGAACTAAATCCCCTGATGCGCCGAAATTGAAGATTACTTTGACCCCCTTATACTTTCCCTCAAATAGCTTTCCTATTTCCTCAAAGGCGTTCTTAAGGCTTATCGCTGCCGATATAGTCAATTCCTGTCGATCTGCAGAAATCCCCGTATGCACAGTGAAAAGAATCCAAAACGTTACGGCGAGCACAGATATGAGAATCTTCTTGATGGTCATAATTGCTTCTTCTTCACCTGTTTCGTATCCTCGGGAAAACCATTCTCTTATGAGTCAACTGCAGAGGGCACTGCAATATTCTGCAATCTCTCAACCCTGACGGCACAAGCCTTGTATTCAGGCGTGCCGGTTATCGGATCCCTGTGCTCTGACGTGAGGATATTTGTGACCGCATTCCTGTGATGAAAACCAAGGAAAACACTGCCTGCCTGAGAACGGTCTGTCACTTTGACTTTCACTTCTATCTCACCTCTTCTTGAAGAGACCCTCGCCCACTCTCCATCTTTAATCTCTAACGCCATAGCATCTTCCGGACTTATCTCGATCAGTTCTTCAGGTACGAGTTCCAAAATCCCCGGGACCCGTGTAGTCATAGAACCGTTATTGTAATGCTCGCGTCTCCTCCCCGTTATCAGCACAAACGGATATTCCCCATCAGGAACCTCGCCGGAACCCCTGTGGTCGAGGGCAATGAATTTTGCCCTTCCTCCGGGTCTCGAGAATAAGTCAGTATATAATGTCGTCGTACCGGGATGGTCTTTTGTCGGGCAGGGCCACTGTATCCCCTGTTTCTCGATACGGGCATAGCTGATACCTCCGTAAATTGGAACGAGGCTTGCGATCTCATCCATAATCTCGGATGGATGGTAGTAATGCATCGGATACCCCATCAGGGTAGATAACATGGAGATAACCTGCCATTCCGCCAGTCCGGGGATCGGCTCTATCGCCTTCCGCACCCTCTGCACCCTCCGTTCACCATTTGTGAAGGTTCCGTCTTTTTCAGCGAAGCTTGCACCCGGGAGAATCACATGAGCAAAGCGCGTGGTCTCGGTGTGGAAGATATCCTGGACGACGAGAAATTCTACGGATTCAAGCGCTTTCCACACATGATGAAGATTGGGGTCGGTGTGGGCAATATCGTATCCAAGCACATAAAGTCCTTTAAAATTCCCTTTCCGGCATTCATCGAGCATCTCAACTGACTTCAGTCCGGGCTTGGCGCTTATTCTCACTCCCCACGCCTTTTGGAACTTTGCGCGTGCATTCGGATCCAATACCGATTGATACCCCGGCAATGAAGCCGGATAAGGCCCGAGATCAGACGCGCCTTGAACATTATTCTGTCCCCTGAGCGCCATTATTCCTGTG
>JBFLXP010000336.1:0-3590 GCA_040757315.1 Nitrospirota bacterium | reverse complement strand
AAGGATTAAAACTGTTGGATTTGTAGTAGATAGGAATGGGGTGGAACGACCTGTTTCGCTTCGAAAAACAAGAGCTGAAATTAATAAAGAATTGAGATCTACAAATACTGACTTAATAGATTCTACAGTGGAAGTTTTTTCGTATATAGGCATCTTAACACACGCCGACACTCCTATAGGCGGTAGATACGGAACTGTCTGGTTGATAGAAAGAATCACAAACAAGAAGCGTGTGATAAAGGTCCCTACTTCCATAATGAAAGACGTGGTACAACCGTTTTATGAGGAGCTTGTGCTTATACAAGGGTACAAGAAGGACGATAAACTATATCTAGAAGAAATCGAATTAGGCTCGTACGATTAGATTGTCAGGTAATGACCGACATAACTTAAATTGCTTCCGTTATTCGCATTATAACAGGTTTACTTCCCATTACTGAAACGCTTTGAACACAAATTAGCGTATATGCTGATAACCATAAATAAGTACAAAGGTTTCTATAATGCCATACATATATGTAAATAGGAATAATTTTACACTCTATGGCATTAATAGAAACATTAATCCAAACAACATTTCCATGATTTAATTCAACTCTACGAATGATTGATTTTCTGTATCAGATATTATTGAAGATAAGCGCAGCTTCTTCTATTATAGGGGCAGTATTATCTTTATATGTCCTAATAGAGTTGAAACGCCTAAACAAGAGGTATTTATTAAAAGCAAGAATCCCTGAAATTTTAAATCAACTTGAATTTATAACCGCAGATATATCGAAAGCACTGAAATCTTTCGATGCGGAGAAGAGAACAATTGAAACAAACATTTATAGATTCGAAGCAGCTATAGAAAACTTAAAGGACAAGTTACACGGGCAAAATAAGTCTGCAGCGGTTAAATTGGCAAAAAACATCAAGAAACACAGAAATTCATTGGATAAAGACGGGGCTTGGGAGTTGTACAATGAATTTCAAAGTATGATAAATACCGTGAAGCACCTACAGAGCGATATGAAATGGGGTCCATGAAATGGCAAATGAATCTAAGCTAATACAATTTGCTACCAAGTTAAATAGGCTTACCCAGGAAGGGACAATCGAATGGAGTAGGATGGATCCTCCTGACAGTCTTACTAAAGCCACAGATGACAAAATATTTCATTTTTTTGGAGCCCGGTACAAAGGTAGAAATTTAGGTCTATATGAAGAACGATATCAGACCTATGGAGATTATGATGAGCTAATATGGACACAGAGATGGGTACTTGCCTTCTTTGATGATGAGTGGGAGGAAGCCTGGCGGTTTCCAAGTATTCAAGGAATTCCTGAGTTGGCCGAATCAGTGATGTATAATGTTGCAGATGTCGATTCGATAATCGACGACCTACTCAGCGAAGGCGGCACAGAGTGAGCACTCCTCCCAAAAGGCAGGAGGCCTTACGAAGCCCCCCAAGGGGGCTGTGGTTATGCACAAGTCCGCCCGGAACAAATCGTAACTATCCTATCTCATACGATTTCGCTTACTAACCTGCCCGAATCTTCCCACACGGTCTCTTCTTTCGATATTTCCCAGCAATTACCACGTGGTATTCGCAATACCACCTGACGTGGGATAAACCCTGCCGATCGAGCATAGGTTGTTCCTGTGGTTCCGCCTGGTAATCCGCCTACTTCGGGGATATGCCGATGCCGGCATTGTTCACCAGTATATCCAGCGAACCCCACGCGGATTTCAACGTTTCTAACATGCATTTCACCTGTTCCACATTCCCCACGTCCGCCTGGAAGGCCAATCCTTCCGATCCCGCACCTTTGACTTCCGCCAGCGTCTCTTCAATGGCCTAGGCATTGACGTCGTTCACAGCGATTTTCGCGCCTTCCTTTGCCATTTCAACAGCGATGGTATTGCCGAAACCACTTCCGGCTCCCGTAATCAACGCCACTCTTCCTTGCAGTTTCATTATGCCTCCCTTTCATTGGTCGGTGAAGATCATCGGGTATGCCTATACCCCTTCCAGAATATGGTGGTCCTCCCAGATCATGCCGCGCCGGTGCCGGTCACCCGTGCAGCCTTTTCCCTATTTATCCGCGGAGCCGCCTTTTCCGCCCTCGTAGGTAATCCGGTAAACGGCCCCGGCGCGGTCGTCCGACACCAGTAAAGCGCCGTCCGGCATGACTAGAACATCCACGGGGCGTCCCCATGCAAACTTACCCTGAAGCCATCCCTCGGCAAATACCTTATAGTCTACGGCGCGGTCGCCTTCGAGGCGAACCAGCGTGATGCGATAGCCGATAAGAGTGGAGCGATTCCATGATCCGTGCTCCGCGATGAAGATCTGGCTCCTGTAGGCTTCGGGAAACATGTTGCCTGTATAAAATTTCATTCCGAGGGCCGCTACATGGGGGCCAAGATCAATGGCCGGGCCGGCAAACTCGCTGCATTTCCGCTTTTCACCGTATTCAGGGTCCGGGATACGGCCCGCATGGCAATACGGAAACCCGAAGTGAAGGCCCGGCGTCGGGGCCTGATGAAGGGTGTCCGGCGGCTGATCGTCACCCATCCGGTCACGGCCGTTGTTGGTAAACCAGAGAACCTTCGTTGCCGGATGCCAGTCAAAACCTACCGTATTTCGAATGCCCTCCGCAAAGACCTCGAGGCCTGTTCCGTCCGGCTGCATTCGCATAATACCGGCATACCGTTCATCTTTTCTCTCGCAGATGTTGCAGGGCGCCCCTACCGGAACGTAGAGTTTCCCGTCGGGACCAAAAGCGATATACTTCCACCCGTGATGTTCGTCGTCAGGAAAGTCGGCGTTCACCACAACCGGATCCGGAGGACCCGTCAGCCGGCTCTCGATATCTGTAAATTTGAGGATACGACTCACTTCCGCCACATACAGATCCTTTCCCCGAAACGCCACGCCATTGGGCTCATGAAGCCCTTCGGCAACGGTGAACACCCCATCCCCTCGATGATCTCCGTCGAGATCCTGCACGGCATACACCTTGCCTTCCTTACGGGTGCCGACAATAAGCGTGCCTTTCGGTCCCAAAGCCATGGATCGGGCGCCGGGCAAGCCTTTCGCGTAAAGGGAAATCCGAAAACCTGGAGGCAAAACAAGCTTTTCCAGATGTATTCCGGGATACGGCAGGGCGGGGTTGGCGCCCAAACAGGAAGGAAAGACGAACAGACCCACTGCCGGGACCGAAAGGAGAAACAACAGCTTCATGACTTGCAGTTTCATCGGAAAGCGTCCTTTGATAGGCTATGCCCGGATGATCCATTGCGAAGCTCCATTACTGCTATACGTTCTCTAGGGTTCGGGGAAACGTTCCCGAACCTTTAAAGCACTTCGGGCGGGCCAAAACCCGTCCCTGCGGAACGCCCTTTCATCGATCCTTTCGGACGGGACGGGCGCCGGGACAAGCTTAATGTTCATCCAACCCCGCATGTGGAGGTTGTCAGCGCCGGTGCTAAAAGTCCAGAAAACAACGGAATAAAATGTCCTCCGAGTTGAGGGTTTCGGTATACCTTCAGAAGAGTTCGAGATCTCTGGAGGTGGCCGATGCTCAGCAAGGAGGACTGG
>JBFLXP010000335.1:0-3596 GCA_040757315.1 Nitrospirota bacterium | reverse complement strand
ATCTTCCCTGGAGCTCGGGGATGAGGTCGGATGGCTTTGACATATGAAAGGCACCCGCCGCGATGAAGAGGATGTGCTCAGTTTTAACAGGTCCGTGCTTCGTCGAGACTGTCGTTCCCTCAACAATCGGCAGAAGATCTCTCTGGACGCCTTCACGTGAGACGTCGGGGCCATGAGCGTATCCCTTGCCCGCGATCTTGTCTATCTCGTCGATGAACACAATGCCGGACTGCTCAACGCGTGAGATCGCCTCCTTTGTAACCTTCTCCATATCTATGAGCTTATTCGACTCTTCCTGGATCATGAAAGCGAGCGCCTCGGGGACTTTGACCTTCTTCCTTTTAGACTTTTCGGGCATGAAATTACCCAACATCTCTTTCAGGTTTATCTCCAACTCCTCAAGCCCGACATTGGAGACGACGCCGAAGGGCATGATCTTTTCCTTCACTTCAATATCCACGTACCGGCTGTCGAGTTTCCCTTCCTTCAATTGGCCTCTGAGCCGTTCCCTCGTCTCCCGGTGCCGCTCGCGCTCATTCTCCTCAGGCACGGCTCCTGCGCCTCTCGCCGACCTGAGCGGCGGAAGCAAAAGATCGAGAAGACGGTCTTCGGCAAGACTTTTGGCCTTCTCCTGCACCTTTTCGACATGTTCCGTTTTCACCATGCTTATCGATATCTCGGTCAGATCGCGTATCATGGACTCAACGTCCCGTCCGACGTATCCGACCTCTGTGAACTTCGACGCCTCGACCTTCATGAAAGGCGCGCTTGCCAGGCGTGAAAGCCTTCGCGCGATCTCCGTCTTTCCCACGCCGGTCGGACCGATCATTATGATATTCTTCGGAAGGACCTCATCCCGCAGCTCGGGGGAAAGCCTTTGACGTCTCCATCTGTTACGCATCGCGATGGCAACAGCTTTCTTGGCCTTCTTCTGTCCGATAATATATTTGTCAAGTTCTTCAACGATTTTTCTTGGTGTAAGATTATCCATTCAGCTCCTCTATCAGGATGTTTTCATTCGTATAAATACAGATATCGGATGCGATCTTCATCGCCTTCTCCACGACATCACGCGCCGAAAGCTCCGTATTCTCCATGAGGGCCAATGCGGCGGCCTGCGCGTAGGGCCCGCCGGAGCCGATGGCCGAAATTCCGTATTCGGGCTCTATCACATCGCCCGTTCCGGAGATTATGAAAGAATGGCCGGCATCCGCAACGATCAGAAGCGCCTCGAGCCTTCGCAGAATTTTGTCCGTCCGCCAGTCCTTCGCCAGCTCAACGGCAGCCCTGGTTATGTTTCCTCTGTATGATTCGAGCTTTCCCTCGAACTTCTCGAACAGGGTGAACGCATCGGCAGTCGCGCCGGAAAAACCGGCCAGGACTTTCTCGTCATACATTTTTCTGATCTTGCGCGCGTTGTGCTTCAGGACCGTGTTTCCCATGGTCACCTGTCCGTCGCCGCCGATCGCAACCTTGCCGCTGCGCCGTACACACAATACGGTTGTTCCTCTTATATTGTTCACTCCGCCTCCTATTCCTTTTTGCCGCTGCCCCGTGCCAGGGGATGCGCTTTGTCATAAACATCCATCAGATGCGTTATGTCAAGGTGGGTGTACTTCTGTGTAGTTGATAGCGAAGAATGTCCCAGCAGCTCTTGTATTACCCTGAGGTCCGCACCGCCCTGAAGAAGATGGCTTGCAAAGGTATGCCTCAGAACATGAGGGCCGATCCGGCCACTCACAGCCAGTCTTCTTGCATACTTAACTACTATACGTCTTACTCCCCTGTCTGTCAATCGAGTTCCCAGCCTGTTCAGGAACAATGCCTTTTCCCGGCTTTTGAGAAGGATACGTTCTATGAGATATGTTTTGACGGCGTCAGCCGCCTTCGAGCCGACAGGCACGATGCGCTCTTTCTTCCCTTTTCCATGGACTTTAACCAGGTTTTCCTTAATATTTACGTCCTCGGTATTAAGCCCCGACAATTCGCTCACCCTCAAGCCGCTCGAGTAGAGCAGTTCCATGACGGCCCGGTCGCGGGCGGGCAAGAAACCTATTCCCTCCGGCTGTTCTACCAGGGAAAAGACGTCGTCAACCGAAAGAAACCTTGGAAGTTTTTTGGGCGCTTTGGGATTCGACACAAGCTTCGCGGGATTCGACTGAACGTATCCTTCCCTGTAAAGATACTTAAAAAAAGACCGAACGCTCGAAAGCCTTCTGGCGACCGTCGTCTTGCCCAGCCCTTTCTTTATCTGCCCGGCGACAAAACCACGGACATCGATCACGTCAACCCCTTCAGGCACCGCCTCGACAGATTCCAAAAAAGCATCGAGGTCTTTTTTATAGGCTCTCAGAGTATGGGGCGATGCTCCTTTTTCGAATTCTAGATGTCTGAGAAATTCTGCGACAAGGTTCTGCATTTTATCAGACCGCCATCCGCAAAACTTCCATTTGGAGTTTTCTGTCATGCTGAATTCATTTCAGCATCTCTAATGTTGAATAGACAGCAAGATCCTGAAAAAAGTCCGAACATGTTCGGGATGACATCCTATGGCCACTCCAAATGCACTAATCACATGACCTTCGAAAGCATGCTTTCGAGGCTTTTTACGTCCTCAACGCTGTGGACTGCCGCTTCAGGCAGAATCCTTCTTATAAGCCCGGAAAGCACCTTCCCCGGACCAACTTCGACAAACGTTTTCGTCCCCAGATCTCCGATCTTCCTTACAGAGTCTTCCCAGAGGAGAGGACTGTTTAGCTGCCTTGTCAGCGAATCCTTTATTTCCGTCCCGCTGCTGAGAAAAGCCGCATCAGCATTGTTCACAACCGGAATCTCCGGATTCCTTAATTCAATTGTATCCAGAAGCGCGGCAAGTTTCTTCGACGCACCCTCCATCAATCTGCAATGTGACGGAGCGCTGACGGATAGAGGAACCGCCCTCTTGGCGCCCGCCGCCTTGAAGCGCTGAACCGCTTCTTCCACGGCTTCCTTTTCGCCGGCTATCACAATCTGGCCCGGGCAGTTGTAGTTGGCCGGCGCGACATATCCGGCCGTTATGTTCCGGCAGATTTCGTCTGCGATGCTTCTTTCCAGTCCAAGGATAGCCGCCATGAGACCCTTTCCTTCCGGAACGGCCTCCTGCATAAACCGTCCCCTCTGTTCCGTAACGTTCACGGCATCGGCAAAGTTCATGATCCCTGCCGCAACCAGAGCCGAATACTCTCCGAGACTGTGCCCCGCCACCACGACCGGTCTGACTCCCTTTGATACAAGCACCCTATGAACCGCCGTACTTACCGTAAGGATGCAAGGCTGCGTCCTGAAGGTCTTGTTCAGTTCCTCGGCAGGCCCGTTGAATGATAGATCCGCGACGTCGTACCCCAGCGTCCGGGAAGCTTCATCGAAGGTTTCACGAGCAATGCTGAAAGTGTCATGGATATCCTTGCCCATACCGACGTACTGAGACCCCTGCCCCGGAAAGACGAAACAGATTTTCATTGATTTATTGTCCTCACTCTTCGGAAATGACTCGTTCACAACTCAAATTCTGTCATTGTCCGGCTTGACCGGACAATCCAGTCCCGCTCAAGCCTTCC
>JBFLXP010000334.1:0-3603 GCA_040757315.1 Nitrospirota bacterium | reverse complement strand
ACACCCGTCCTGAAAACGACCCTTCCGATCTCTCTTTTCTTGAATTCCCTGATCAGAAAATCGAAATTCAGGAGGTACTCCAGCGGGTATCGGACGCGCGTATCGTTCAGATAAAAAAATTCGCCCACAACCTCGAGTTTGATCTGCGAATCCGATTGCATCATGAGGTTGGCAAGCGCGAGGAATCGCTCTACAGCAGTCATCACCGCTATGTTGCCCGGATCATGGATCTGTGCCGTCCTGAGAATGACAGCGAGCTGATTGATAACATCCTGGGCGCCTTTGTGAATTTCCTTCTCTTCCTTAAGTTCCATATTCCAGCTTCTTGATGGCCATACCGGAAAATTCGCTCAGCAGTTTGTTGCTCGAATCCCTCATTTTATACAGGAGGGGAAGGGCATCTTTGTTTCCCAAAAGACCGAGTGTAAAGGCGGCGCAGGCTTTGTTTTCCACCATCTTCGCCCTGTTGAAGAAAGACTTTGTCTTGAGCACTTCTGTCAGGAAATCAAAGACCTCCTGATCCTTCCACCGTACAAGAACTTCGAAGAATTCTTTCTTCTCCTCAAACTCCCTGTCTCTGAATTCCTTCGAAGCAAGCTGATCGAGCATAACCCTTCTTGACGCCTCCGAACCTATCCCTCCGAAAGCCTTGGCGGCAGCGATCCGTATCTGTGAATCGGGATCACTAAGGCATTCTCTCAGCGCAGGTATCACCTCGCGCGCACCGAGCTCTCCAAGAGTCCGGATGCCCTCTTTCCTCACTCTGATATCTCCATGCCTGATCGTTCTCAGGAGATACTCGGTCGCCCTCCTGTCTCCGATTTTCCTCAGCACGTAAATAATGTTTCTGACGACATACCATCTCTCGTCATCGAGCGCTTTGGCAACAGCCTGGATGTCCTTTTTCCCGAGCACAATAAGCGCCTGAATAACACTCTTCCGGGCACGTATTGTCTTAAGTTCCCCAAGATACTTTACAAGCGGTTCTATTGCATTCTTCTCCAGATAGGCCACAAATTCCTCAAGGACTTTTTCCTCTATTTCGATCCCCCCGTCGAGGACTTCGGCCAGATATCCGACAACCTCGTTGCTCCCCAGAAAGTTTGCCAGGCTTTTTAGATGCTTCTTTTCATCGTCCGGCAGAGCCCGGCCGATCTCACTGGTGCGTCTCATGACGTCGACGACGGTTTCGATGTTGCCGTGCTTCATGGAGAAAGCAAGGGCATCCTTTATGAATGTCGCCGCTTCCTCGATATCGGCCTTCCGTTCGGCCATGTAGATGAGTTCAAAGAGGATGGTAACCAGTTTGTCGACTTTGTCGGATGCGTCTCTTTCGAGCTCCTTCACAAGCATCTGGAGGTCCTTGTCGGCGAGCGGAACTATAGACACGCTTTTCACGTCTTCTTCCGTAAAACCGTCGGCATAGGCACGCATGAGGTCGTTCACGTCGGTAACCTTCTCCCTCAGTTTCGTCTCGACGACCTGTTCATAAGTCTCCGCTTCCGGATCGACAAGATACGCTTCGTCCACGACATAATCGATATTCTGGAAATCTTTCTCCCAAAGCAGAGTCACAACGTCATCGTCAAGTGCTTCACGGTCAAAATCAAGCGCGATGATCCTCAAGAAATCCTCAAGTTCGTCCCTCGACAACCCTCGCTTGAAAGTCAACTCCCGAAGACCGTCCTTGAAGAAGAAGAGCGCCAGATTGTCCTCTTTTTCCGGATTGTGATAGATCTCTTCGGTGTCATAAAGGACGCTGTTCTGCTTGATTTTCAGAGTGACGACATCGCCGTGGTCAAAAAATTCCTTGAACCGCTCATGAGAATCGTCCAATGTCTTCTGGTATACCGGGTTGTTCTGAGGGTACATTCTGAGGGCTTTTTTCGCTTTGATGAGCGTCTGAACGATTTCTCTCGCCTCTCTAATCTCCTCTGACATTTCCATGCTTAAAATTAACATAGTGCGGCGAAGCAGTCAAACGTCACACGAGAATGATCCTGCGCTCCCGGGCAAAGTTCTTCAGTATCATCAATGCCGAGTTCAATCTCTGAAGCCTTGTATTTCTCCACCGTATCGCCTGCGTATCCCCGCTTGGGAATTTGCTGCCCCGTATCTCCACCTGGCTTTTCATGATTTCGTGATAGAGGCCCTTGAGCGCCTCCCAGTCAAGGGGTTTCAGGAAAAGCGGGTTTACCACAACATATCCTTCGGATATGTCAAAAGCAATCGCCCTTAGACTTTTGCCCCGTATCGTAGGCATCAGACAACTTCTTTCCTCGCAAACACCCTCGATACGAGAATCCCCACCTCGTACAGAACAACCATCGGCACAGCCATGAGCGTCTGGTTGAAGACATCGGGTGTCGGCGTAAGTATGGCAGCCACGACGAAGGAAAGCAGGATAGCATACTTTCTATGTTTAGCGAGCGTCTGCGGCGTCACAAACCCCATGCGCGTGAAAAAGAGGATGATGATCGGCAGTTCAAATACGGCACCGAAGGCAAGCACAAATTTGAGGCAGAAATCGACGTACTGCCCGACCGAAAGCATCGGCATCATGTAGTCGCCTAACTTATAGCTCAGAAGAAATCCCATGGCAAAAGGCAATACTATGAAGAAGCAGAAAGAAGCGCCGACCAGAAAAAGCAAAGTCGCAACAGAAACGAAGGGGATAACGTACTTCTTTTCCTTTGCGTGGAGGCCGGGGGAGACAAAACTCCAAAGTTGCTGGAAGATAACCGGTAATGATGCGATCAGCGCAGCAACGAGCGCGATTTTCATGTTCATCCAGAACCCTTCGACAGGCGAGAGGAACACGAGCTTCATATCGTGGAGCTTATCCTGAGGAACAAAATACAGGTACATTTTCTTGACGGAAAATTCGAGATTATATCTCAGAGGAAACATGAGGAATTTCATAATATACTCGGAGTAATTAAACGTTATCAGAAAGGTGATGCAGACAACGATCAGCGACACCGTGATCTTCTTCCTGAGATCATTCAGGTGCTCGATAAAACTCATTGTCTTTACTTCTGTCATGCTAATTCTCCGCCCCGCGACACGTCATATTGTTTCAATTATCCAGACGGCTGGCCTGTAGATGCGATAATCCCATGCAATGTCATCCGCAAGGAACGTCTCGCCTTCAAGACTTATTGAGGGTATTCTTCAACGAATCTGACTCTTCCCTGACATCCTCCTCGATATCCTCAAACGCACTTTCCATATTCTTGCCTGAGTCCTCTACTTCAGACTCTATCTGCCTTTTCACGTCCTTCACCGCACCCCGTATATCAGAAGTAGATTCCTCAAATTCGGTCTCCACCTGATCTCTCACATCCTGAAAAGCCCGTTTCAGCTCTCCCAACCCCTTGCCGAGAGCCTTGGCCAACTCGGGAAGTTTCTTCGGACCCACAACAATAAGCGCGACGATAAAAATGACGACCAACTCGGGCATTCCGATATCGAACATCCCCTACTGCTCCTCTTCGTAAATCTTTTTCAGTGCCTTCTTCTCCTGCGGGACCAGGAAAGTGACGGTAAATATAAGCCGCGTTTCGGGGTTCCTGTTCTTAAAGTCGAATCCCACTCCGAAGC
>JBFLXP010000333.1:0-3607 GCA_040757315.1 Nitrospirota bacterium | reverse complement strand
GGGGGCGGCCACCGGAGCCGCAGCAGGCGCACGTGTGGGCTCCGAAGGGACGAAGACTGAACTGGCGGTGCTCGGCGGTTTCATGGGCGCTCTCACCGGCGGGTTTATCGGACATTATGCATATGATAAGAAAAGGGGCGAGCAGGAGACTATCAATAAGTATAACTACCGGCATGGAGGACTTCGGGTAAACATCGAAGAAGCACAGGCAATTCCGAAAAAAGTTGAGCCGGGCGGGACTGTCGATATCGCAATGGCCTATGCGCTGTTGGGCGCAGACCATGACACTCCGGTGACCGAAGTGAGAGATATCCGTCATAATGGCAAGGTCTACAGCAGGCCCGAAATAAGGATTTATCGAGGAACCGGGACATATTCCTCCATTGTTCCCATCAGACTCCCTCTTGATGCAAAAAAAGGCAAATATACCGTCATCGCCTCCGTGAAAGCCGGGAAGGTCAAGCATTCCAGAGAAACGTCGTTTTATATAAGGTGAGATGAATCCCGATTCAGACTTTCAAAGACCTTACGTGCTGCGTGTCTTTACGAGAACTCCTATGGTTCTCGGCAAACCGGTCCTTAGAAAGCGAGATTGCTTCACTTCGTTTGCAATGACGTTTTTCCCGAATCGGGATTTGGAGGTAGCGCGGCTGACAGAGCTTGCGCAAGAAGACAGGGACAATTAAAAGAGATTTGTGAGGGAATAACAATGGCTGACGAACACTCCTTCGATATTGTGAGCCGGGTTGACATGCAGGAAGTCTCCAATGCCGTTCAACAGGCGACAAAAGAAATAAGCCAGCGCTTCGACTTCAAGGGCAGCAAAAGCAGCGTCGATCTCATAAAGGATGCCGGCGAGATAACGCTCATATCGGACGATGAATACAAATTGAAAAGTCTGACGGAGATACTCAAGAACAAGCTTGTCAAAAGAAACGTATCCCTGAAAGCTTTGTCCTTCGGGAAGATCGAGAAGGCGGCCGGCGACACGGTGAGACAGACGGTCGCACTCCAGCAGGGCTTGTCCGCTGAGAGAGCTAGGGACATCGTCAAACTGATCAAAGAGACGAAACTCAAAGTACAATCTGAAATCCGGAAAGACGAAGTGAGGGTCAGGGCGAAGAAAATCGACGATCTTCAGGCGGTTATAGGGATGCTTAAAGGCAAGGAGTTTGATTTTCACATCGAATTCATCAACTACAGATGAATCTGTCGTATTGCGTATCTCCTGCCACTTGAAAAGAAATTGGGTACACTATGAGTTGAAACGACAGAAATCCGAAGGAGAGAGATCCAAATAGGCTGTGACCAGAGATTCCCGGGCAATCGCGTCTCCCGTGTCGCTCATAAGAAGATATGTCAAGTGGCTGGCGGTTGTATGGACTATCATTATAGCGGCGTCGCTTGTCTGGAGCGTCATCCGAACAAAAAAGGAAACCGTGGAAGGCGCCCGGATACAGGCCCACATTTCTTATGTTAAAGACATAGTATACCGCCGCTGGAACGCAATGCACGGAGGTGTTTATGTCCCGGTCACAGAGGAGACACGGCCTAATCCCTATTTGCGCGACATTCCGGAACGAGATATCGTCACGCCGTCCGGCAGGCATCTGACTCTGATGAATCCGGCCTACATGATCCGCCAGGTATATTCCTTGATGCAGGAGGGATATGGCATCTACGGTCATATCACAAGCCTAAATCCTATTCGCCCCGAGAATGCCCCTGATCCGTGGGAAGCGGAGGCGCTGTACGCTTTCGAAAAAGGCAATACGGAAGTGAGTTCGGTCTCGACGATCGAAGGAAAGAAATATTTCAGGCTGATGCACCCGTTTGTTACGGAAGAAGGCTGCCTGAAATGCCACGGCGCACAGGGATACGAAGTGGGGAACATTCGGGGCGGCATCAGTGTTTCGATCCCTTTGGATCCGCTCTTAGCGATCGAACGCAGGCGTATAGTGACGGACATCGGGGGCTACTTTTTGCTTTGGAGCGCAGGTCTGGCCGGGATTTTTCTGGGCACCCGGCGAATAAGCCGGAGTGAGGGACAGCGCATGCAGGCCGTGGAGGCCTTAAGGGAGGAGAAAGACAGAGCCAAGAGATCAGCAGAGGAATTGAAGCACCTGACGGAGGAATTGAAACGCTCTAATACGGATCTCGAACAGTTTGCCTATGTTGCGTCACATGACCTGCAGGAGCCTCTGCATGTGATCAAAGGTTTCCTCGGATTGCTGGGAAAGCGCTACAAAGACCGACTCGACGAAAAAGCTCTGGAGTTTATCGGCCTCAGCGTGGAGGGGGCGGAAAGAATGCAGGAGCTGATTCGCGATCTTTTTGACTATTCGAGGGTTGGAAACAGGTGCAAGGCATTCAAACCGACCGACTGTTCAGCGGTCGTTAGAGATGCCCTGTCTAATCTCAAGGTGGCGATCGTGGAAAGCGGCGCCGAAGTGACTGTAAGCAGTCTGCCTGTTATAGTGGGAGACGCCGCGCAATTGACCAGCCTCTTCCAGAATCTTATCGGCAATGCGATAAAGTTCAGGGGCGCAGAGCCTCCGCGGATCCACATTTCCTCGGAGAGAAAAGCGGACGGATGGATGTTCACTGTCCGCGACAACGGCATCGGCATAGACCCGAAATTTTCGGACAGAATTTTTGACGTGTTTCAGCGCCTTCACACGCGCGACGAATATCCAGGGACGGGAATCGGTCTCGCAGTCTGCAAAAAAATTGTCGAGCGCCACGGAGGACGCATCTGGGTGGAGTCCGAGCCGGAAAAGGGCGCGACATTCTACTTCACAATCCGGGGAGATATTACTGAGGGAGTTGCATCCGGAGGGGTGAGGGGGTTAATCAATTTTCAAGGTGTTATGGAGGAGCGGGACAAATGATAAAGGTGCTTATTGCCGATGACCATACTATGCTCAGAAAGGGGCTCAAGTTGATACTCTCCGAGGCCGAGGATATCGTTGTGACCGCTGAAGCTTCCGACGGGCAGGAGGCGATCGATAGAATAGACGCGGAGGATTTTGACGTCGTGATTCTGGACATTTCCATGCCCAGGAAGAACGGTCTTGAAGCTTTGAGAGAGATGAAAGCCCGCGGCAAGAATATACCTGCCCTCATACTGAGCACATATTCCGACGAAGACTATAAACAGGCGGCAAGAGAAATGGGGGCGGCCGGCTATCTGACGAAGGATGAGGCTCCGGAAAGACTTATTGCTGCGATCAGGGATGCGGCGAAGAACAAATAGCCCGTCAAGAATGAAGAATTACTAAGGAGTTAATAGGTATGGTGTCATCGATATTAGTAACGACCCCAACCCCCTCTTAAGCTATGAGAGGGAGTTATGTAAATTCTAATTCTGACTTTCTTGGGCGTATCATTTGAGGAACGGGGACATGAACAAAGAGCCGATCAGGGTATTGCTTGTTGAAGACAGCGCGGCCGACGCGAGATTCGTGAAGGAGCTTCTGGACGCTTCGGACATCATTCAGTACCGGCTGGTGCATGTTGACCGTCTCGGCAAGGCGCTCGAAACACTTTCTAAGGACCGGTACGACATCGTGCTCGCAGACCTGACTTTGCCCGACGAACAGGGCCT
>JBFLXP010000332.1:0-3619 GCA_040757315.1 Nitrospirota bacterium | reverse complement strand
GTCAACGTTGTGGATACACCTCATCTCTGCAACTGCATTGTACCCTCGGTCGTGGACCGGAAGCCGCTGACGATAGCGATTTCTACAAGCGGTGTCAGCCCGGCCCTCGCAAAGACCATCCGGCTGGAACTGGAGAAACAGTATGGTCCTGAAGTTTCCCTCTACCTAAGGTCGGTAAGAAGACTCCGGTCTGAAGCGCAGAAAACGGTTCCGGACAAGCGGAAAAGGGAGAAATTTTTGAAGGAAATTGCCTCAAAGGACATCCTTGGAATACTCAGGGACAAAGGAGCCGGAGCGGCGATAGGCGTTGCTAAGGGCCGTCTTGATAAGGCAAAGAAGACCTGAGTGTGTTAAAATTCAGGCATGGATATACACCAGTTAAGGGTTTTCGCGTCGGTTTTCAAAAATAGGAGTTTTTCGAGAGCATCCGAAGAACTCCATCTCACGCAGCCGACGATCAGCAATCATATAAAGACTCTCGAGGACGAGTTCGGCTGCAGGCTGTTCGACCGGCTGGGGCGAAGCATTATTCCAACGAAGGAAGCAGAGGTGCTCTACACGCATGCGCTCGAGATCATCCAGAAAGCGGACAACCTCAATGAGGCTATCAAGGAGATCAAGAAAGACCTGACAGGAAAGTTGATTGTCGGCGCAAGCACTATTCCCGGCGTATATCTGATGCCGCGCATGATGACGGCTTTCAAGAAAAAATACCCCGAGATTTCTTTTCAAATCCAGATCTCCGATTCCAGAGGCATTCTGGACAATATAGCGAGGCACGAAGTTCTTCTTGGGGTAGTCGGCGCAAAACTCGGCAATGAGCAGATCAACTACATACCTTTCGTTGAAGACGAACTCATTGTCATCGCGTCACCTTCCGTGGCGGCGGACAAGAGCATTCTCTTCAAAGATCTTGTGAAATTCCCGCTCATCCTGAGAGAAGAAGGTTCGGGTACAAGGCGTGAAACGGAGAAGTTCCTTGACAGCAAAGGGCTGTCAGTCGATAACTTCGAGATAGCCGGCATCTTCGGGTCTACGGACGCCGTGAAACAGGCGGTGAAGGCGGGACTCGGCGTTTCGATACTCTCGAAGTTTGCGGTCGCGGATGAACTGGAGCACGGAATTCTCAAAGAAATCGCCTTGTCCGATCTCAAGATGAAGCGCAGATTCTACATCATCGTCCACAAGAAAAGGACACTTCCCAGGCCGTACGAGATTTTCTTGGAACATATCCTGGCCGAATCGAAGAGCCTGTGATGTTTTGTGGTTCTTCTACATTGTCGCTCAAGAACGGATTCCGGGATTCAAGGGTTCAAGCATAATATCCCAACAATTGTCGAGGGCTTGTTCAAGGATTTCTCCTTTTCAATGGAAAGTAGCTTTGGCGTAGCGCGCGCCATGTGCTTGCGGGCCGGAACGCGGGCAGCAAAAGCTTGATAGCAGAACCTTTGTGGGCGGAGAGAATGTCAAAAAAGACCCTTGCGTTTTCAAGCAAGCCGCCCTGATAACGAATACGCGCAAATCCTGCATTATTAAGGTTTTGATGTCCGTGTTCCGGCCTGCAATTGCAAGTGAGAGCAAGTCTTTACACAACAAGGCCGAATTGTTCTATAAGCCTGAAATCATCCCGCGGGCTTCTTCCCATTGTTGTGAGATAATTTCCGGTGATCATGCCGTCCGCGCCGGCAAAAAATATCCAGGAATGGAATTCGCCGAGGACCTGCATCCTGCCACCGCATATGCGTATCTGTTTTTCCGGCAGTATGAAACGGTACAGACTGACTATCTTCAGGGCTTCGAGGGGATGAAGCAATTCCCTGCCGGCCAGGCGCGTGCCTTTCACCGGAATCAGGAAATTCACAGGCACCGAATCCACATCAAGTTCCTTCAGCGCAAAAGCCATGTCGATCCTGTCCTGCCAGGTCTCGCCCATTCCGAATATCCCGCCGGAGCAGAGAGAAAGTCCGGCTAACCGGGCCGCCAAGGCGGTCTCGATCTTTTCCGCATAACTGTGCGTACTGCATATTTCAGGGAAAAATCTCTCGGAAGTCTCCAGGTTATGGTGGTACCGTTCCAGGCCGGCTTCCTTCAGCAACTCCATCTCGTCCCGGCTGAGAAGGCCAAGACTCGCGCAGGGGGACAAGCCGAGGCCCTTGATTTCGGAGATCATACCCGCAAGCTTTTTCAAATCTCTGCCCGAAATCTTTCTTCCGCTTGTAACAAGGGAAAACCGCCGAATGCCGATCCTTTTTATTTCGTTCGCACGCTCAATAATTTCTTTTTTGCCGAGGAGCGGATAGACCTGAATTTCGGCCTTGCTTCTTGACGATTGGGCACAGAAAGAGCAGTCTTCCGAACAGGCGCCGGATTTTGCGTTAATGATCGAACAAAGATCCACTTTGTTCCCCCTGAAATGATCCCGGACTCTGTTCGCCGAAGAAAAGACATGGAAGACACCGGGCCCCGAAACTTCAGCGAGGGCCAGGGCATCCTCCCTATCCAGCGCACCGCCCTTCAAGACTCTCTTTTCGAGAGAGTTAATGTGCGCCTGAGGAATCATCCAAACCCCCGGGGAAACGCCGCCGCTCCATAGATGGTATGAGTTTAATCGTCACTTTGACCTTACCGCCCTCTTTTAACCAATAGTTTACGTCGAGCACATCGCTCCGGCCATAGACAAAGGGCTGGTAGAGAGGCCTCACCTCATAACCGATAACATTCCCTTGATTGTCGATTATCTTGCTCAACTGGGAACGCCAGAACGCGCTGTGAAAGCCGACAGACTGCCGGGCACGCTCCAGGGCATCCTGAGCAGAAAGGCCTTTTTTTACGGTGTAATCATAATCCGGCGCAAAGATATAAAAGTCATAGCTATCCCCTTCCAAGTCCATGACGGCCACGGTCTCGATGTCATCCGCGTACCTGCCGCCATAGAGCATCAGCGTGAAAGTTCCCTTGATTTCGGAAGGATCTGCGAGCTGAGTTCTGAGCGGCTTGGGGAGTGCAAAGGCAGCCGTTGCCGCCGCGAGTGTGCCCATGAAGAATGCAGACAGGACAACACATATGAAGATACTGCTCCCTTTTGTTTTCATGGCGAACTCCTTTTTTAAGTGTGATCTTTGCGAGACAATCTGTCCGGGATAGTCTGACATAACGATATGCCTCAACGGTCTTCAACAAGGGCACACTGAACTTGTCTGAAACCTCCTGTTCCGTCATTGTCCGTCCGTCAATACGTAAGACGGATGACCTGATTTCCTGGTTTCTTGACGGACTGTGCTCTCCATTCAGCCTTGACCGGTCAGCAGCAACTCTTTTCTCTAAGATATCACCCCGGCCATTAGTTTTCAATGTGGCCGAACTGCGTTGTGATATACTCAGTCTATGTCGGTCAAGGCGATCATGTTCGATCTCGATGGAACGCTTGTGGATACCGGTGAGGACATTACGAATGCTCTGAATTATGCCATAGAGCCTTACGGGTTTAAGAAACTAACGGTTAAAGATACTGTCAGGGTGATCGGCGAGGGCGTGACGCGGCTCATCGAGAAAGTATGCTGCACCCGGCCCGAGTTGAGAGATCCGGTGATAGCGAAGTTTATCGATTACTATTCCGCCC
>JBFLXP010000331.1:0-3671 GCA_040757315.1 Nitrospirota bacterium | reverse complement strand
ATAAGGCGTATCGATGTCGAGATGTTGAAGGGTGCAAGCTATACTCTGCCCTATACAAGAACTGATGCTCAATTCATCCAGTATCTTTCTCCAGATACCTGGATCAGAAGTGCGTATGAACCTCTTAAGAAGACAGGCCAAATTTATGCGCGGTCAAACAAACATGAAGCGTTGCTGTTCGCAAAATACCTCACGACTTATGTGTTTCAACTTGTGCGTACGAGGCCAATGTTTTTTCTTCAGGATTCGGTCAGTTTTCTTCGATCACTCTCAGGGGATTATCTGGACAGAAGTGTCATGTTCGGCACCTATGCCCGCGCAGGCGGCTTGCCGACGCGACTGGTGGGCGGGTTAGTATATCGGAGCGGTTATTTCTATTATCACACGTGGCCGGAGATCTGGGCAGGCCGATGGATCCCGGTCGATCCGACATTTGCTCAGTTCCCCGCCGATGTCACTCATATCCCCCTTAAAGAGGGCTCATTGGATGAAATTGCCGCTATTATCAAGGATTTACAGACAACCACGGTGGAAATACTGGAGGCTTCATGATTGAGATCAGAGATTGCTCAAAGAGCTACGGCGACCTCATAGCAGTCAGCAACCTTTCGCTTACCGTTAACGGATCGGAAATCTTCGGCCTCCTCGGTCCGAACGGGGCGGGGAAATCAACGGCAATAAGAATGATGGTGGGGTTATTAAAACCGGATACAGGACATATCACGATCGATGGAAATGATATGAGCGAAGATCCTATCGGCGCAAAACAAGTGCTGGCATATGTCCCTGAGAAGGGGTTCATGTTTGAAAAATTGACCGCATGGGAATATCTGAGATTTATAGCAGGGCTGTATCACCTGGCCGAGGATATTTTTCAAAAGAATGCTCGTGAGTATCTCGAAATTTTCAGGCTTTCCGATTGGAAGAACGAACTCATAAGCAGCTTTTCGATGGGGATGAAACAACGTCTATTACTTGTGTCTGCTTTTATGAGAAACCCGAAGGTTATAATCCTCGACGAACCGCATAACGGTCTCGATCCGAAAGGTGTGAAACTGCTGAAGGACGTACTGTTCCGGCTGAAAAACGAAGGTGCGGCGATAATCCTTTCGACTCATATCATCGCAATAGCAGAACAAATATGTGACAGCATAGCTATCATCAACAAAGGATCTATCATCGCTCAGGGCAGAAATGAAGATCTGAGACGCTACGCAGCATCTTCCGACAGAAACCTTGAGGATATATTCATACGCCTTACATCAGACTACGAGGTTCCCGGGCGGCAATCGTGAAAGAATTGTCCGTTCTCCTCTTGCCTACTGTCCGGTCTTTCAAGAATGACCTTGTCCGTTTCAATCGAATATTCTATAGAAAGATACTCTTCTTTACCGTGACAAGTGGGATCTTTATTGTCTTCATAAGCGGATTACTGAGCGGGGGCATGACGAAGCTGGAGGACCTTTCGCCGGAAGTTTTTCAATTCCTTATTATCAAGGCCTATTCTTTGTTATTCATCATTATTTTTTTCTTGCTGATTATCAGTGGCTTTGTCATATCACTGAATACCTATTACCAATCCGGAGCATTGGAGACTCTCCTCACCTCTCCGGTAAGGAGAACTCCCCTTTTTTTTTCGAGGCTTATTGAAACACACGGAAAAGCTTCATGGATGCTCATTGTCTTCGGTATACCATTACTTGCTTCTTTGGGAATATTCTATCATGCGTTTTTCCCCTATTATTTGTATTCTTTATTGATTTTCGCTGTCTTTTGCACAATACCGGTAAACATCGGCGCAGGCCTCGCTATGATCTTTTCCAGTATCGCAAACATTAAAAGAGTTAAGAAATTCCTTCTGACCACGGGAATCGTCGTGATTGTTCTCCTGATTACAGTGATAAGAATATCGAGGCCGGAACGTTTCGTAAATCCGGAACTTTTCGCAAACCTTACACTCTTCATCGGGGAACTGCAAACACCTTCTTTCATATTATTCCCGAACAGATGGCTCAGCGAGGTTCTCTTTGGATTTCTGAATAAGAATTTCAGTTTCAATACATTTGTTTTTATCGCAGTTTTGCTGCTGACATCATACCTATCAACACTTTGTTTGCTCATAGTATTCAAAAGGTGCCATCATCAGGGATGGAGGCGTTTTCTGGAAGAAGATATTTCCATGAGAAGAGAAACAGAAACACAAGCTTGGGTAGAGAAAGGACCCCTGCAATTCATGGATCGCATGCTGAAGCCATTGGACTCGCAAAGCGGTTTTTTTTTCAGAAAGGATCTTCTTTATCAGGTGAGGGAAGCACGAAACATCCAACAACTGCTCATCATGCTCCCATTGATCGTTGTTTACCTGTTCAGCATATCAGCGCTCCCATTGAACTGGGAATACTATTCAATACAACTTAAGTATATCATCTCCTTTTTCAACCTCGGGTTGATTCTAATCATCGTCGCCTCCCTCTGTTCGAGGATTGTCTATCCTGCTCTTGTTTCGGAGGGCTCCGCATTATGGATTATAAAAACATCCCCGATGACTGCACGAAGGTATGTTCTGACAAAATTGCTATTCTTTGTTCTTCCGATATCATTTGTGGGACAACTGCTTACGGTTACATCTTCCTTGCTCATCGGCGCCAACACCACCCTGATCCTTCTGAAAATTCTCACTACTGAAATGCTGTGTCTTTCGTTTGTCAGCGCAGCTGTTGCCTTTGGCATTTTGGACGCCAGGTTTGTTTCAAATGAAACCATTCAAGACAGGATCAAACCGGGGAATACTGCGTATATGCTTTTTTCTGCCTTTTTAATAGCGCTGACCTTGGCTATAGAAGTAGTTCCTGTATTGATGTATTTTCTTGAAGAGACGAAGCACCGGTTAGTGACATGGAGAGTATGGTTTGCGTCCGGAGCAGCAATTCTTATACTCCTACTCTTGAATGTGTCAGTAGCTGCAGTCGCAGTACGGCTGGGACGGAAAAAAATTGAAAAACTTGACGTAGTTTAAAAGAACCTGCATAGAGCCTGTTGCGCGAATTCCTTCCGTCACCTCTGAATCTTCTTTATGACAGGAGTTTCGCAGATCTGAAGACTTAACACACTTCTCGCCGTTATCTATCCCGAAGAACCTTTTGTTCAGGGAGTTAGGGAAGGAGTGTTTCCGACTATTCTATGGTGACGATTTTCCTTACCAGCTCTTCAGCATTGGCTGTATCAGAACCGCCGGGACCGTTACTCGTTGCGATAATCTGTATGCTGTTTCCTGATGCAGGATCAGCGTAAAGCGTGACTTCACAGGGCGGAGATGCAGCAGGAAACGCAGGAGCAGGAGCGGCTGCAAGATTGGCTCCATAAAGATACTGTGCGGCAGGGCAAGTACTCATACCTGCCCATGGCGACATCTCAGCAACCGCTGCGGCAGTTCCGCATGTAGCGTCGGCGCCGACTCCAAGCCCCTGAGTCCGCGCACCCACATAGCATGCAGCGACTTTAGCATTTGCAGGACCACCGTTGAACAGGTCAAAATTATTTTTATCCAGTGTGATCTGAATCGTGCCATTCCAATCCGTGTCGACCTCAGTGAAGTCGGCGCCGGGAGTCGAAATATTCACCCCCTTTAACGCTGAGTTCATCCAGTTCTGGATATCCGGCTCTGCTGATTT
>JBFLXP010000330.1:0-3673 GCA_040757315.1 Nitrospirota bacterium | reverse complement strand
CGAAATAATAATCATAGTTGTCCGGAGCAGGTCCAAAGGGGATATGAGCATATCTTGCACCAGTAATTGAAACTGCATACTCTTTAAAGTGTCTAAAGTCAGCATAGAAAAGCAGCTTATTTAATTTTGTCTTCATCACACCGGGCTCTTTACAGAAAAATACTATGGTATTAAAGAGTTTAGAAAGTTCAAGTTTTTTGTACCCGCTGAATTCATCCGGTTCGTATCTGCCGAAATGCAGCTCAATAACCCTCTCAAACGAAAGCGCTTCCTCCTCTTCCTTCCGCAGCTCTTCGGTCAATCGCTTTCTTTTTTCTTCGTTTAATGCAGACGGTGTCTCCTCTATAAGCCTGAGAAAGTTTTCCGGCTTCATTGATAGCCGCAGGGTCTTTTCATGCGCTTCACTTTGTAAAGCGCCATTCTCATAACGGTTCAAGGTCGCAATTCCCCAGCCCAAAATCGCACTGAACTCGCTTTGTGTAAGACCATACCTTTTACGAAACTGCCTTATTTCCTCTGGTTGTGTTAGTCCGTGCCTTTTGCGATATTCACGGTAGGCAGGCACGAGTGGGTCGAACTCGGATTGAGGATCGTCAAAAGTATTGCCGCAACTCAAGCAAGTCAAAAACTCCGATTCAACTTCGATTAATTCGCCGCGAACATTAATATTCTCAGGTTTGGTCACATGATCAAGAACTCTTTCTTGTTCACAGAAAGGACATATCCCTTTCATTTTTCCTCCCTTCTTTCTTTGTACGGAAAACATAGCGGAAATTTGGCAACGTGAAAAGATAGGCATTTGGCTATCTTTTCATCCTTGTCCTTAACCTGAGCTATTTTTAGTTTTATATACACACTTGTCCCATTTATTTCTTTCCCGAACATCCATACGTGACCTGATCCACCGATGTCAGGTTCAGGGCCGGAACAATATTCGGCAACCGAAAGCGATAATATCTCATTTTTTCTGTTTCTTTTGGTTAATCTCAAAGCTACCAAAGATTCTATGTTTTCAGTTCGAGGTATCACGTACAAGCCCCTTTTAATTACAATTTCCTTAAACTCCATTAAGAATCCCCTGATTTGATCGGTTATGTCTTCCAATCACGGCTCCTCCTTAAGGATATGACTTCATGCTAAAAAAATACATCAATTAAAAATAAAAGTCAATTTTTTTTATTATTTGATAAATTTTCGCTTAGAAAATCCGTTAGTTTTCTTAAAACTTCTAGAGCTTGAACTTCCGCTGGCTTGTCGGTAGCTGCGGGGCGTAAGGGTTAAAGACTTACAAAAGAAATGTGCACAATTATAAGCTAATGCAGAAACGTTTGTTACTGTGAGAACGTTGCACCGGCCCACTGAGACGCATAATATTTGTTTCTATGTGAACAGCGGTGGCAGACATTTTCCCATGCCCATTCGTTACGGGAAGAAAGAAACAGAATACCCTGACAAGTCCGGATGCGGATAACTGTCAATAGAACGTCGAGTTAACTGAGGTCGTGAACGGGCGTGCTGAACGCCCTCAACTTCAACCTCCTTCTCCTTCAACATAAGGTTTTATATCAAGAACAGGGGTACCGTCGATCATGTCGATTCCTTTAACAGAAATTATGTTGGCATGTATTCCTGTCACTTCCAAGACTGAAAAACCCACCGGATTCGGTCTGATAGGAGAGCATGTGCTGAAGACGCCCATTGACCTGTCTTTATGTGGAGGTTTCTGTAAAAGATAGCCGGAATCAAAAGGCGGGCTCTTGTGAAAATAGAATATGACGACTATCTTCTGACCTTGCCTTAAATCTCTCATCCCTTCGGTATATTGCTCGTCAACAACAATCTCTCCTTCGGCATCCGAGATGCTCCAGTGCCGGGGTATGTTTTTCTCTTGTGTTCTTACAAAGCCTATGGGCAAATATTCCATTTTCATAGAGTGCGACGCATCATCTTTAATAGTATGCTTCATAATTGCAGATATGCGGTTGCCTTTTCAACCTTTGCTTCGATTCCGGGCTCCTCGACAGGGCTTCATGAGATATAATGGATGAGGGATTGTAAATGGCCAAGAAACGGTTGGGGCAACACTTTCTTTCCGATCCTTCGATTCTGAAGAGGATCGCGGCAGCCGCTGAACCGGGACCCGACGATCTGGTTGTGGAAATCGGTCCCGGGCACGGCGGTCTTACCCGGATTCTTGCGGGGACAGTGAAGAAGGTGATAGCGATCGAGCTGGACGAAACCTTATGTGCGAAGTTGCGGGACGCCTTCGCTTCCTTCGATAACGTTGAGATCATTCAAGGAGATGCCCTCGAATATCCCTATGAAGAGCTTCCGGAATTCAAGGTCGCGGCAAACATTCCATACTACATAACTACGCCGATCATTTTCAGGCTTCTGAAGAGCAGGCAGAACCTCAGATCCATGACGTTGACCATCCAGAAGGAAGTTGCCGAGAGAATTGTCGCTAAGCCCGGCGGAAAAGAGTATGGCGTGCTGTCGATCATGGTGCAGTATTACGCGGAGCCTGCCATGAAATTCATCATTCCCGGCAAAGCGTTCAGGCCGGTCCCCAAGGTGGATTCAGCCGTTCTCCAGATCAAGGTGCGCGCGGAGCCCCCGTTCCGTGTTCGCAACGAGGAAAGAATGTTCAAGATCGTCAAAGCCGCTTTTTCACAAAGGAGAAAGATGCTGTCGAATTCGCTCAGAAGTTTCAGGCAGGATGTCAAGGCGTGGCTTGATAAAGCGGGAATCGATCCGGCAAGGAGGCCGGAGACTCTGAGCCTTGAAGAGTTTGCGCGGCTCGCGGACACATGGGAATGAATTCGGCTCGAGCTGTAAACAATGGCGAGCCGGGCAATTGTTGGCGGCAGGGACATGGGCATCAAGGCTTTCCCGAAGCAGAATTCGGTTTTTCCGGATGTTCACCTTCCTTCTTGTAAGCTATCAGCTTCCTTTGATGATCTGCTCGATATCCGCCCTTTCGAGGACTTCTTCTTTCATGAGCGCGTCGGCCAATCTGTCGAGTGCATCCTTGTTATTAACCAGAACATCTTTTGCCTTTGATTCCGCCTCGACGATCATCTCTCTGATTTCCTGGTCCATGAGCCAGGCCATCTCTTCGCTATAGCGTTTCGGCATGGCAAGTTCCCTGCCGAGGAAAGGATGCTCTTCGCCCCTTCCCAGATTAATCGGACCGACCTTGTCGCTCATACCCCACTGAGCAACCATCTTTTCTGCGAGGGCGGTGGCTTCCTTGAGATCGTTCTGGGCGCCGCTGCTTGTGTCATTGAAAACAATCTGCTCCGCGACCCTGCCCGCAAGGGCAACGCTCAACCGGTTCATGAGGTAGGTCTTCGGGTAGTAGTGCCTGTCCTCCTCGGGCAAAAGCTGTGTAACGCCCATAGCCATACCCCTTGGAATTATGCTCACCTTATGTATTGGGTCAGTACCCGGCAGGTTCCATGCGACCAGCGCGTGGCCGGCCTCGTGATATGCGGTGATCCGTTTCTCGGCATCGCTCATTGTCTCTTCTCTAACTGCCCCCATGAGTACCACATCGCGCGCCTCTTCAAAGTCGCTCATGTCTATTTTTTCTTTGCCCTTTCTTGCGGCTATCAACGCCGCTTCATTCGCGATATTTTCAAGGTCGGCACCGGTCATGCCCGGCGTACCC
>JBFLXP010000329.1:0-3680 GCA_040757315.1 Nitrospirota bacterium | reverse complement strand
ACCCATCCTACGAAGGTACCCGAATTTGTGCAACGCTATGGTTAACTCAATCTAGAACGATCAGTCGTAGTCTCAGTGCGATCGCCACGGCATGTGTCCTATTAACAGCATCGAGCTTCTTCATAACATTGTCGATGTGAAACTTTACTGTTCTCTCGCTGATATGTAAAATGGGGGAGATATCCCAGGTACTTTTCCCCTGCATGAGCCACTGAAGTATCTCCCTTTCCCGACTGCTGATATGCGGCGCATCTGAAGTCGGCTTTTCTAAGAGTCGGCTCATCGCCTGATGCAGGTGAGGTATAATCAAGGTCAGAAGCGTTTCATATCGCTTTTTGCGAGGAAGTCCGCTAAACGCAGCAATGCCGTTTTCCGTCCCTGTTAGGTTCGTTAAGCCACAACCGTAGCCGCGCCCGGTCGCACCGTCCTGAAGATCAAAGTCCACCAGTAAATCAAGTAAAATACCCGGCTTCCCATGTTTCTTGAGCGAATCGGCCCAATATTTGATTCCGTAGGTACCTAGGACATCTTTCGCTGTAGGATCGATTGTATAATAATTTCGTGATGAGTATTCTCTTACGTACTCGGTAGGGTAATTGGAGAAGGCCAAAACTTGCGGAGTTGAATGATTTCTTCCTCTGCGTTCCAGCATTACGCCGCCCATATTAAAAGGCACCAGCGAATTGAGGTTTTCAATAAGTTCCCTGATCTGGGAATGAGTGGTGCAAAGCATGCTTTTGTGGATCAGTTCCAGAAGCGAGACAAGCTCCCTTTTTGTCAGGTCCTTTACTCTCATAGATCAGTTCACTTCAAACAAGTGCAGTCGGAGCGCTACTGCCATTGCATGCGTATGGTTTACAGCACTCAGGTTTTCCATGATGTTGTCCATATGGAAGCTCAATCTATGGGTCTCATGCTTCATTCTGGTGCGGCACGATAACAGTGAGTGTCGCCTATGCGCTTACTATGGTGGGTGGATAGCGACCGATGATATCTCCCCGATATTGAAGTTGGTATTTTGCAGAATGCGACTGAACAAGCGGATCAATTTGGTCGTATCCCCGTCTATCGAATTCCTCGAGGAGGTCAATCGGATAACTGAGGTTCAATGGCTTATTATAGCGACCCCGTCGCGCCTCTAGCCCTCAGCATAGAACAGGACGCGCCGCAGGATATACATTTCCAATCCTTTCAATGACAGCGACTAAATCGTCGTTGCCTTTGTAGAAAAGGCTTGCCTGAACAAGTTCAAGGAGGAGGATCAGGTCTGCCTTGGGTAAGATACTGATCCTATGTGGCCCATCACCTGAGAATGGATCCTGGAAGGGCGGGGGCGGGTCAGCTAGTCGATATCGATGAGTCCCTGCTCAATCGCAATCGCCACGGCATGGGTCCGTGTCGACGCATCGAGCTTCTGCATGATATTGCTGGTATGAAACTTGACGGTCCGCTCGCTGATTCCGAGAATCACTGAGATGTCCCACGTCGATTTACCCTCCTTGAGCCATTTGAGAACCTCGGTTTCCCTACAGGAAAGGCAATTGTGCCCTCGCGGTACTTGTTCATATACTGCCAAACAACGCCCAAGCGCTTGATGCATGTGAGGCACTGTAAGAGTAATTATGATTTCCGTGCGAAGATCGCGTTTCATGCGTCTGCCGGCAAAGCAGAAACAGCTCCCCACCGAACCTGCTTGATTTCGCATACCATGTACATATCCTTCTGCAAGCCCGAGATCTTGGCCCAACTCCAAATATCCTTTGGGATAGGGAAATTCATTGGGAATATCGGAAAAATATTGCAGGCGGAATTTACTATAATTCGCCCTCGCTACGGGATCATCGTTAGGATTCCTACTGACAATTTGTGACTCCAGCCACTCGCTCGGATAACTCACGTTGATAATGCCGTACTTTCCTATCCGGCCATTGGATAATTTTGCAATGCCAGTAAGGTTACGTTCATGCGGTAGCACCTCCTGCAAAGCGGTTATGATTTTTCTAAAATCAGCCTCATTGGAGCACAATGTAAGCTCGTGAATAAGTTCCAGCAGGCGAAGAGCATCTTTCTTTGACAAAAGGGTTTTCAGTAGTCTACTATTTAACATATTTGTCTCTGAGCGAAACGCTACCTCGATTGGAGTGAAATTTCCCAGGAAAAAGTACTCTGTCGTATGGATTAGGATACTGGCTGAAAAGGCTGTCAACCATTGACTTCCCTCAAAGTCTCATTGCCTAATCTTCGTAGCTGTTATTGCGCATCAGGATGGGAATTTGCAGAAAATACCGACCATACAGGCGCTTGTCAAGTCTGCAGTTCACTTCTGCAGTTATACTTCTGCAATTCAGGCCTCAGCTTAAGAGAGAATAGAATAGTTCCAGTTATTGGTTAAAGAGAGGGACATCTTGTTTTATTGACATCTCGCGAGAGAACGGCACTGGAGAGGTCTGCATATTCCCTTACTCGCTGGAATGAACTGTCTGCCCCGGCTGGGGCCGCTTGCAGGAGTTTATTCCCGTTTCTGACAACGGGGACAGAGGTATGTGCCGCGCCCATGGACCCTGATCTTCTCTATGCTGCCCCTGCACCTGGGGCATTTTGTACCGGCGCGACGGTTCGGCATGAGGAAATCCCTGGGAAGCTTTTCCGCGTCGGCACCCTTCTCGACGGCGGTTCGCAAGACCCTCTTCATGACGGTGTGCAAATCACGAAGCGTCGCTTCATCGAGGCGTCTCACATCCGATTCCGGATGAATGGATGCCTGGTACAGGATCTCGTCCGCATAGATGTTTCCGATCCCTGCTATGACCGACTGGTTCATGAGGGCGGTCTTGATCATGCCCTTCCGCCCTGAAAGGATCCGGATGAACCTTTCGGCATTCATCTCCTCTCCGAGCGCATGCGGCCCCAGTCCTTTTTCCCGGGAAAAGGACTCGGGGCTTTCGACGACCCCGATCTTTCCCAAGAGTCTCTGATCGATCACCGCGAGACGATCACCGCCTGAAAAGGTGAAAACACACCGGGTATACGCCGGCTCCTTCTCGTGCTTTTCGAGGAAGTGGAGGGCTCCGGTCATCCCGAAGTGGAGCCATACGTGCGGACTTCCTCCGGAGAGCTCGACCAGGAGATTCTTGCCATGCTGCAGCGATCGCTCGAATCTGTTCCCCTTGAGAAGGTCTGAAAATTTCCGGACGCTGACGCCCCTGAGGATGCGGCTGTCTGAAAAAGAGACCTGCTCTATCGTCCTTTGAAGGGATGTGGCGTCCAGAAGCTTCCTGTAGACCGCTACATCGGGCAGCTCAGGCATCGAGTCGCTCCTTTCGTCGGCCGATCGCGCGTCGGCCCTGTCCCTGGAGGGGCACTTCCGCTATTGTTTGGAGCCGTAGCGGTTGTGGAAAAGTCATTTAAAAAAGCCAGCCAAATTAGCTTGATGCCAAAAGTCGCCGAGGTCACCGATTGTCCCGAAAGCCTTCATGGCTATAAGGAGAGCAGGTGAGGATGCGGTGTCTTGGAAACACGGAGCTGCCCCCCGAAGATACGTCGACTTCGATCGTCCGCGTGCAGAACCCTAGCGTTGCACAATTCGGGTACCTCGTAGGAGGGGTGGAGCGCAGCGAAACCCATCCATTCGAGCGATTGAACATGCCGCAAACCTCAAAACCGATGGGTTTCGCTGCGCT
>JBFLXP010000328.1:0-3690 GCA_040757315.1 Nitrospirota bacterium | reverse complement strand
GTCGTCAGCGCGCAGGGGGACGTCTTCGCCCTGGTGGACGCCCTCGGCTCCGGGAACGGGAAGCAGGCGCAAAGGATCCTGCACCGTCTATTGGAGGATGAGGACGCCATGGCAATATGGGGCATGGTCATCCGCCAGTTCCGGCTACTGCTCCAAACGAAGGAAATCCTGGAGGGAGGCGGGAGCAGTTACCAAGCCCAGCAGGCGCTCGGACTGCACGAGTTCGTGGCCGAAAAGGTCACCAATCAGGCGCGGCGCTTCACGCTGCCCGCGCTGGAAGCCCTTTATCACAAGTTGTTGGAGATGGACGAGGGAGCAAAAACGAGCCAGGTCCCGCTTGACCTGGCTCTGGATATGTTGATCGTTGAGTTGACTCGCTAATTACTCTACCACAAACTCCCCGCCCGTTATCTGTCTTTCCAGCACCTTGCCGTTCTGGTCGAACTTGAGGGTCACCTCCACCTGCTGGTAGCAAGGACCGGCGCCCATCAATACCTTGCGGCAGAAATAAACCAACTTATCGCCCTCGTAATCCCGGCTGGCCTCGTTGTAGAAATTAATCCGGCCTGCGATGATTTCACTGCACCTGCCGCACCTGACCTTGAAATGATATTTCCCGCCGCGGCCGCTGCGCACCATGGTCAACCGCACGATGATCCACACGACTACAAACAGGATTACTGTTCCGATAACGAGTTCCATGCCGTCCTCCTTAGAATAAGCGCGGCTGCTCGGAGGGAGGAACCGCCGATTCCCACCCGAAGCGGACCAGGTTCACGCGGCCGCGGAGGTCGAACTCCACGCCCTCGGCTTCGAGCAGGCGGCGCTGTTCCTCCGCCCCGGGGCGGGGGCTGATCTCGCCTTTCGAGTTGATCACCCGCTGCCAGGGCACGTCCTCCGGGCATTGCGCCATCGCCGCCCCCACCCAGCGCGGGCTGAGCGACAGGTAGGCTTTGGGGTCCACGCCCTCGGGTACCGGGAGCATGCGGGCAATCTGACCGTAGGTGGCAACCTTCCCGCTCGGGATTTGCCGGACGAGGTCCCAGACCTGGTGGTTGAAAATTATGGGATCGGGAGGGGAAGTAAAGGAGGGTATATAGACTCCTTATAAGATCAATTGAATTTCAAACTTAACCGCGCCCTTAGTTTTTCATTCAAGGACGCGACAAATTGTCCCTTTCCCGGCAAGCCGGGATTATTTCTCATCGCCTGATAAATTTCATCCACACTTACCGAAACAAAGCGGGTAGGGTGAAGTGAAAGATTATTATCCTCGAGAGAGAATTCATGCAAAGCAAAACGTGAGGCATGTTGGTCAGAATATCCCTCCTGCTTCAAACCATACCGCTTCACCAAATTTGCGTAAATGTATTCCTGAATGACCCAATAGGATTTGATCCCCCAATCTTCGTAAACGATGCCCTTATTGAACAGTTGGGTTATCGAACGCTTGATGGTGTCGTAGGTGTTGATGCCAAAGTTATAGGTTCTGTCGAGAATATCATCACCGACTATAAAATCTTTCAGGCCTTGAACCAACGCTCCGGTCCCTGTTGTTGAATCGGATTGGAACTCAACAGGGATAAAGTCGTCAACCTCGGCTTTCACTGGTTTGTGACGCACTAGGACAAAGTCAATTGTGCCGATGTTGGGTAATCTGACTTCTGAAAACAAGAGAAGGTTGGTAAGATCGCCAAAATAGTGGATGGCAATATTTTCTAGAACAAGAGGAAGTCCCTCCGTAGTTCCCTTTTCTTCAAACCGGTGCGGACAGACCGTGTAATAGTCACCTCCATGTTCGGCTGTGCAGACGCCGAAAGGATAATCTATCAAACGACTGCGTTTACTACATAGCCGTTCTATAAAAGGGCACCATCGATTCTTTCGCGCTTGAGCCGCTTCAATTGAAATATCGCTGAAATGATAACCGAATATTTCTGCCGGGCGGTTGCCTCTGTGAGTGGTCATTGATTTCTCCCTTGAATAAGTCGTTTCCAGGTTTTTTGAATTTGCTCTCGGGATAGGTCGCTTTCCAGCACCCATCCTAAAGTTGTCGCACATTGTCGGCAAAATGTTTCACTATCACTGGTATCTATTCTTTCCAAGGCCGACCAAGTATGCGCGGATTTCTTGCGATTGCGGGTAAGAACAAGTATTGAATCATGCTTAATCGCATTCAAGTTTTGTATGTGAATAGAAATCGGATTTTCCGAAAACAGAACATACGAATTCACCAAACAAAAACCTGCTGACCTCAGAGCGACAGTAAGATCAGCCCAAGCGTTTGGGTCCCAATGATGAAAAGTAAAAACCATTCTTCCTGATTCATATTTCAAAACGCGCCCGCATTCTTTGAAAATACGCGAAAGTACAGTGACGTATTGCTCCTCGCCTCCATTTTTCTTTGTGGCTACTGCACTTTGTGTTTCATCGTAAGTCCAGTCAATTTCATTCGGCAGGAAACGCTCCAACCAAACGCGGAAAAAGGCTGCCAAATCACTGTACTGGACGCTATCATAGTAAGGTGGATCGGTAACTATAATATCAACCGAGTCGTCTTCCAACGATAAATGGCTTGAATCTCCGTGTATAAGAAGGAAATTCTGACTACCTGTCGCTAACTCGCTCTGGCTAAAGATCTCAGTGCCTCCATCAAATTCACCATAAACTCGAAACAGGTGAGTGGTGCCATCAGCATCAATTTTCCTTTCAACCGGTTGAATAGCCCATTTACGCCCTCTTTCGAGGCGATCCTTATAAAGCGCTTGCAGATTGCCTGATGCTTTTTGCGGATTTACAGGATTGTTCTCTGCAGCAGTGTAAGGGAATTGATAAGCATGATGTGCGAAGACGTGTTTAATGGCTCCTGGTCTATTCTGTGCCCATCCTTTGAAACCGCAAAGCAAAGAATTAAACTCCAACGATGTTGAGACAAGGAGAGCAAGATTCAATCGTATTGAACTTGAGTAGTTTTGCAGGATTTTAATGGCCTTATCTAGGAAAAGGAGCTGTCTTGAGGTGAATAAATCCAAGTAGGAAGAAATATTCCTTTTGAGCAGGTCTCCAGATTTCGGGCCGTTTTGGACAGCAAACTTTTTTGTGTCACCAAAATCAAGGTTTTTCCTCAACTCCTCTGCCCTTTTTATTATTTCATAATCGGCCTGATTTGGCATACGGAAAAAGAACCCATGCTCCGGGCAAATGGCAGCGATGGCGAGAGGCGTGTATCTCTGGTAGTAAGGAATATCCGACAATTCTCGATACTTCCTCCTGCACTTTTCGCATTCTTTTTCATCCCTGGTTATCAGGCGAATCGGCTTTTTCTCACCTACTGGTTCGGATTCTGTATCGGAAATCATCCATGTGTTTGGCCAGATGCGAATGATTCGATTGGTTTCATGACGCAAATCGAATTGGTCAATCTGGACAACTTCACCACAGTCACACCGTTTGCGAGAACCATACAGAGTATATTGGATATCGACCTTCTTGGTGCAAGTCATGCATTCAGTCTGAAAATAATGTCCAATTTGAGTATATAAAGCTTCAAAGAATTGAGTAAATGCTGCTTTTAAATCCCGGAGAGCAAGAGGTGATAAAGAAGCCCTGGCTTGCACAATCGGAATCGGGTCAATGTCTGCTCCAATCACATTTGCACCCAAACGGACGGCCTCATGAAGTGTTGTTCCC
>JBFLXP010000327.1:0-3707 GCA_040757315.1 Nitrospirota bacterium | reverse complement strand
GCTAATGAGAAAGCTCCAGAACGAAACGAAATACGTCTCGGTCATGAGAATAAGATTCCACGACCGGGAGAATCTTTACGCGTATGTGGAGGAACTCAGATCCTTCCTGAGACAAAGGCATAAAATTCCGGGGCAGGAACCTGATGATTTCACGATCATATCCCCGAGGGAAATCATTAGATTTCTCGTCGCCCTCACGGGTTCGCTTGTGGTCTTCCTCGGAGTAACCGGAATTATCTCTATAGCCATAGCGGGATTTGTTCTTGCCAACCTTTTCTTGCTCTCGGTCAGGGAACGGACGCAGGAGATCGGCATCAGGAGGGCCACAGGTGCAAGAAAGAGAGACATACTTCTGCAGTTTCTCGGCGAGGCAGTCGTAATCACAACACTGGGAGGAATCGCCGGACTACTGCTCGCCCTGGCATCTTCCAGGCTGCTCGTGCACATCGCTCAGTTTCCGATCTATTTCTCGTGGAAGGCCTTCGCTATCGGCATACTCCTCTCCTGGGCCGTGGGCATCGGGTTTGGTCTTCAGCCGGCGAACAGGGCGGCTAACCTGAATCCGATAGAGGCGATTCGGGGATAGGATTATAAATGTTGGATGTTGAATGTTAAATGTTGAATGGACGTTGCTGCACAGTTCATCGACAATGTCATGGTAAGCTTGTCGAACCATGACGTCACCGCCGCCCTTCGACAGGCTCAGGGTGACACGCTATCGAATGATTTATCCACCTATCCACGGATTCGGACAACTGCCGATTGCCTATGAAACGCATTTATCTCAACCTCAAGATAGCCGTCCGCTCGCTTCTGAACTTCAAGCTGCGGACCGCCCTTGCGGTTCTTGGAGTTTTCCTCGGGACGTTTTCTCTCATCGTCGTATCGAATCTATCCGACTCTCTTTTGAAAAAAACGCAGATGGAAGCGGATAAGCTTGGAAAGAGCTTGCTGATCGTGAGGAGCGGCATTGTGCGCAGATTCGGCGCAAGCACAAGACTTCTCAGTGAGGCCACAACATTGACGGTCGGCGACGCGGAGGCGATTATGGACGGGTCCGCACTCGTGCGAGCCGTATCTCCTTCGGGCAATAAAACCTTCCCTGTGCGGTACGAAGATGTTGTCCTGAAATCCGTACTTGTTGTCGGCATTGTTCCGAACTATTCCCAGGTGAGAAACTTTGGGGTAAGAAACGGAAGGTTTGTCGGCACCGAAGATAACAGGGATCTGCGCAAAGTTGCCGTCATCGGAACGAAGGTTGCCCGGAGATTATTCGGGAACCGGGATCCTCTGGGCAAGCACATTCTCATCTGGAGGGTACCCTGCGAAGTGATCGGAATTATGGAGGAAAAGGGGGTTGATGTCTCGGGGCTCGATCAGGACAACCAGATATTCGTCCCGCTTAATACTTTTCTTAGGAGACTTGTAAACAAGGATTATGTAAGCAGCATTTCCGTTCAGACAGTCGACGAGAGATCGATTCCGGCCGCAAAAACTCATATAGAAGAAATCCTGAGGAAGCGGCATAGAATAAAAGATCAACAGGATAACGACTTTACCGTAATCGACTTGAAGGATGTCATGGCCGTCACCACTCAGGCCACCTCTATGATCAATGTACTCGGAAAAGTCGCCGCCGTCATTTCATTCATAATCGGCGGGATAGGTATTCTCTCGATAATGATTCTGATCGTAAACGAGAGAAGGCTCGAGATCGGCATCAGGAGGGCTGTAGGTTCCCGCAAGAGGGATATCATTCTCCAGTTCCTTCTGGAGTCATCCTTTATCTCTCTCAGCGGCGGCACCGCCGGTCTCCTCCTGAGTGCAATTGCAAGCGTTCTCATTTTTCTCATCGCAAAATTGCCCTTCGCGGTATCGCCGGGAGGACTCGTTCTTTCCTTTTTCGCATCGGTTGTGGTGGGCATTCTCGCGGGACTTTATCCTTCTCAGAAGGCGACCAGAATTCAGCCGGTTGACGTAATTAAATCATAGGGCAGTTTTTGACTGCCCTATGTCCCCTGAAAATCCTCCGATGCTGAGCCTCCCACTCAGAGGATATGAGGAGTTTGATCCCGGCTACACGATAACATGCGGGAGATTACAGATTAATTACAGTTTTTGTCGTGCGGAGGAGGAAAATGTAGGGCAGGAGGCGACCTGCCCTACCTCAGGAGACCTCTGAGATTGACCCGTTCATCACTCAGAGGATATGCGGGGTTTGACCCGAACCCACGCTAAAATATTAGCAAACGCCTACATTTTTGTCAACACAATAAATTACAGTTTCGCGTTCCGTGTCGATGCAGTTATTGCAATATACCCCGATATAATAATGATAATTCCTCCTGTAAGCGTATTGAGCCCGGGGCTTTCTCTTAGAAACCAAATGCTTAAAATAATGGCACAGACCGGCTCAAGATAGCCGAGTACGGCAGCCTTGTTCGCGGGGACATGCTGAAGCCCGCGGTAATACAAAACCGGCGCTATCGTGGAATGCACTATTCCCATAAAGAGGATACTCCATAGTCCATGGAGAGGCGTACCGCTGACAAACGGAAGAAGAAGCGCAGCCATCGTTATGTTCGAAAGGAAACAGAGCATCAGGGGATGAAACCGGGGCGAATACATTCTGAGCAAAATCACGATCACCGCATACGCAAAGCCGGATAAAAGTCCCGCAAGGATGCCGGGTCCATGTCCCGACCCGAAGGAGAAACCATTAAGCATTATGAGGAGACCCGTCGTTCCGAGAGCTATCGTCAATACGATCCGCAATGTCATAATCTCCCCAAGAAAAAAAGGCGACAGAAAAGCGACAACGATCGGAGCTGTATAGTGTGTCAGGACCGCATTCGCTATCGTCGTATTCTGGAAAGCATAGTAATACGCCAGCATATTCAGAAGCGATACAAAGCCGATCAACAGGGGATACTTAAAGTCGCCGGCGGCGGGAACCTTTTTTCTATATGCCTTCATCGTGAGAAGAAGGCCCTGCAGAAAAATGGCGACGAGGAGAGAATAGAAGATGAGATCATGGATCTCTACGCCGGAAAGACGAACAACGATTCCGAGTGAACTCCAAAGAAATATGGCTATGAGGATCGAAAGGGAAGCTGTTGTGTTAGTATTCACCTGGATAGACATCTGTCCAAATAAATCGAATAATTGACGGGAATCAAGTGATATGTCTCTGTATCAGAATACCTGTCCACACAGTCCGTCATTCCCCGACTTGATCGGGGAATCCAGTCTTCGAAAACACGCTCTGGATTGTCCGGTCAAGCCGGACAATGACAAAATATCAGTTCTTAGACGGCGCCATATTACATGTCAGTTCATCATGGACAGCAATGGCCGTAGAATTCGGACTTCTCATTTCTATCCCAGCGAAAGTTTTTCAGCTTCGTGAGCCCCTGTGCTCACGGGCTATCCCGATTCACCCTTCACCGAGTCACCGTTCATTTCGTCATCGCGAGCGAAGCGCGGCGATCTCGATAAGGTTCGTCTATCCCAGTGAAAGACTCTTCACGTTTTCCATCACGAATTTCCTCAGCCTGGAAGCCGGTTCGGTTTTGATCATCATTTTCCCCTTATCGAGAACGGGAATAAGCACGTCAACAAACGGCGTTCCACATTCACAGCGATGAACGGCTTCTGTAAGGGGAACCATTCTGTGCATGCCGCATGCGGGGCATCTCAGAACCCTT
>JBFLXP010000326.1:0-3737 GCA_040757315.1 Nitrospirota bacterium | reverse complement strand
CGACCAAGATCTGTAACGTCTTTACATAAGCCGCGGGGGTCATCTACTTCTGGAAAATCCATGTTAAGGCTCAGTCGAAGCCGTTTTGCCTGAGGCACGACATCCACAAAGTTAGTCTCTGCCTTGTAGGCCACATAGAGTTTTAAAAATTCCTCACGAACACACTCATCAAGAGCCAGCACCTCTTTGCGAAATGAGTCAAAAAGCTCACGTATGTGACCCTCAGCCAAATGTGGATGATCTTCAATGCTATATTCAGCTGGTGTGACCGCTTTTGTCTCTCTATAGGCTTCAAGAATATCACTTGCCAGAGTGGGGGCCTTCCAAATACTAACGGCCTTCTCCGCCAGTTTGACGGCACGCTCCTGGATTACTGCTTCATTCCACTGCTTGCAACTGCCAAGGCCCTCATTCAGTTTGAGGGGGCTTTGAGAAAATCCGCCTTCCATATCCCTCTTCTCCAAAAATGGACGATCGCTGTACTCCGAGTTGTAACCGGTGAGCGTCAGATTGCCCAAAGTGTGAAGATACTTGTCATGCAAACTTTTCCAGTCTTCCCCGAGTTCTTGCTGCCATTGGGCGCTTAACACTTCATTTTGCGGCATGATATGCTCAATCGTATAATCCTGAACCAGAACCCGTTCCTTGCGTCCGTAATTCTCAAACCGCCTCAGCCAATAGCTCCGCCGGTTGAATGCATAAAGATTACGTACCTGTAATTGCCGTTTGAATTCATCATCTGTTGGGAAGCGGCGATAGGATGGCAGCAGCAGAAACGCCGCCTTGACGCTTTCCACGTAGCGATCTTTCTTTAGCTTACGGTTAAATGTGGCAAAGGTCTGCCGCAATGAGTTTGTCGGGATATCGCATACTGCCCGACGAAAAACATAGCTTTCCACTAACAGAAGAATTTCAATAAACTCCTCTTTGCTAAGCAGATTAAGTTTATAATCCTGATAGACCTCCATCAACATGGGATAGCAAACATCTGCTCGCAACTCCCGTATATCTAGAAAGACCGGAGCCAACGCCAAGTCTTTCTCTTTACCAAGTGCAATGCAGCAGTAATATCCGGCAAACTCCAGAAGCGCGGCGAGTAATGACTTGTCATCATGCTTTCGCGAGATAGTCTTGAATTCTGCGTAGACTTCACTCTTATTGATACGGTCATTTCCTGTGCGAATTACCAGAAAGAACCGCATAAATTCATCAAAATGACTGGTGTAGCTTTCCGCACCAAAGAGGCTCTCCATAGGTCTCCAGTATTCATTGTAGAGCTTGGTCTGTTCTTCATGGGGCAGGCCCATGAGTACAAAATTGCGGATCAGGTCGGCCTGAGTCAGGGCCTTCCCGGTAGAATTCATACTTTCAAATATCATCTGCGGATTATCAATGCCCTGCTGGAGGCGTACATCCACAATCATCAATTTCTGAATGCCCGTATAAACTACCTCCAGATCCGCATCCGCCATTTTTCTGGTAAAGAAAGCAAAGTTCTCCAAAATCCGCTGCGACGCCTGTTCAGGTTCCCTTCTATTATCCAAAAGGGCAATTAAGGTGTCTTTATCAGTTTTTGTCAGCAGCATCTTATAATTCTGTTCGCCCTTTCCATAACGATTTCGCAGGTAGTAATCTTCCACCTCAGCAGCAGAGACAGGAGAGTCCAGATTTTCTACTATCAGTCTGCGCATAAACGCCAGCAAAAGCAGGGTTATGGTCGTGATGCGTTGCTGTCCGTCGATTACCAGCCAGCGTGAAATGGCGGCGCTGGTTTCCTGTTCCGGTATATAGACCGCTGAGCCGATAAAGTGGCTGTCCAAATCCGAATTACTGCCCACCCGCACTATATCATTCCATAGCTGCTCGCAATGGCTTTGTTCCCAGCTGTAGGTGCGCTGGAAGATAGGGATGATGAACTGCTTTGCCCCTTGAATGAGCTGCGTGAATTGTAAATCCTGGGCTTTCATAGTTTGACCTCCTCATTAAGCAAAGCCGTCACCCGCTTTTTGCCCGTAAGCAGGTCTTGCATCAGGGCGGTCTTAAGAGTGCGCTGATGCTTGGCAATCAACGTCTCCGCAGATTTGAAGAGAAAGGATTCAAGATGGGAGAAAGTGATTTTTTCAGTCGTCAAATTTTGTCCCCTCAGTAAGATATATCCGCCAAAATGCTATTGCTGTCTGGCATTGATTCATGATTTTAGAATATTCTCCCCCCTAAAAACCTCGCATGATTTTAATCTACTATTGTGCTAAACAGCAAGAAGATACTTAGGGGAAAGTTCGTATACGCGGATGGTCCGCGTGGTGGTGGACAGACTCAGGTTGGTGTGCCTATGCTTACGGCACATCCGGCATCTTTACAACAGTCACATCACCTTTCAACGCCTCAAGCAGAAACGCCTTCAGCGCCCGCTTTTCCTCATCGGTAAGATTCAGCGGGGCAAGCAGAGGTGTCTTGTTTTTATCATCACCACCGCCACTGTTGAAGAATTCAATCACATCATCGATGGTCTCACAAACACCGTTATGCATATAGGGGTAGGTCAGCGCAAGCTCCCGCAGTCCCGGTGTCTTGAAGGCCTTCCAGTCCTTTCGGTCCTTTGTAACCAGATACCTGCCGGGGTCTTCAGTGAGTGAACGGTATTCCTTATAGCCTGATACCTTGGCGGTAAATCTCATGGTCGCGGTCACCCTCGGATCATTGATAAGCACAGGATTATCAGGCACGCCGATGTTATAAAATTTATTGTCCGTAAAGTTTGCGCCTCTGTGGCACTGGGTGCATTTGCCCTTGCCGGTAAAGATTTCGTATCCCTTCTTCTGCTCCGGAGTCAGCGCTGTATTGTCTCCGTCGAGGTATTTATCGAGCGGCGCGTTTCTTGAGACTATCGTCCTCTCAAAAGACGCAAGTGCCATGGAGATCCTCTGACGGGTTATCTCTCCGCCGAATACTTTTTGAAACGCATCAACATATTCCGGCACTCCCTTCAGCTCCTCCTCAAGGAAATCAAGGTTCTGGTTCATCTCAAAGGCGGACATCATCGGGAAAAGGGCCTGCTCTTCAAGTGATTTTGCCCTGCCGTCCCAGAACAGGGACGTATTATATGCAGTGTTTGTGAGAGAAAAAGAATTCCTCCAGTTTTTTGTAGTGGGGTAACTCAGTGAGATAGCAAGCCCGTCGGAAAATCCTGTCTCAGGGTCATGGCAGGTAACGCAGCTCATGGTACCGTCACCCGAGAGCCTCCTGTCAAAAAAAAGCTTTTTGCCGAGCTCTATCTTTTCAGGCGTCTGGGGATTGTCAGCAGGAACTGGTACGGCTTTCAGGGATTCGAGGTGGGCGGCATGCGCATATAGAGGAACCAAAAATAAAACTAAACATAAAATAAAGCATCTGATGAACGCTTGTCCGTCATTCCCGTAGTCTTTTGAGCGGGAATCCAGAGTCTTTTTAAAAGGAACTGGATTCCGGCTTAAGACTTGCCGGAATGACAGCTTAAAATGTATTTCCCGATCAGTGACAATCCTGTTGTCTTTCAAAAGATATCTATCACTTCTCATTTTTTCAGTTCCTCCTCAATGATCTTCTTGAAATATTCATACGGCCTGTTGCCGACGACCTTCCTGCCGTTTATAAAAAATGTCGGCGTATTGTACAGGTCCATGTCTATAGCCAGTTTCTTGTCACGCTCAATAATTTTAATGTGCTTCATAGCATTAAGCGAGTCTGTAAATTTTGCC
>JBFLXP010000325.1:0-3753 GCA_040757315.1 Nitrospirota bacterium | reverse complement strand
GGAAGCGGCCATCGACCCTTATGTCTCTATTCGCAACGCTTATATCCAGCACCGGAAAAAGAAGGTGGAGGATTAACGCGGATTCTTGACCGGCAGAGCGGATGCCCGCAGGAGCGGCTTCATCCCGATTTTTATCGGAACCGAGAATAAGCGCGGTGCCGCATCTGCTTTGAGCGACGAAGAAACTTGCGAATAATCCGTTAAAAAAAACATCACTCTTTCTTGTCGAAGATGTATTTGCCGATCAACTCTTCGATGTCGACGGCGGACTCCGTTTCCGTAATAAGGCCGTCGGGTCCTATGTTTTCTTCGGAGCCGCCGGGAGAAATCTTTATGTACTTATCGCCGATGAGACCCTGCGTACGGATGCTGGCGATGGAATCGTCCGGGATTTTGACGCCCGGGTTGATCAGCATTTCCACCTTGGCCGAGGCATCGTCAAGGTAAATGTGAGCGACTTTGCCGACTTTGACTCCGGCGATCTCAACGTCCGATCCTTCCGTCAGTCCCGAGACATTTCCGAAAAGGGCCTTCACTCTGTATTCCGATATTCCGAAAAGTTCAACGTCTCCCAGCTTTATCGCGAGATACGCAAGACTCAGGAACCCGGCAAGCATGAACAGTCCGACCAAGGTTTCGACACTAAATTTCTTCACCTATCATCCCTCCATTCGTTCACTTTCATAGATGAGACCCATGGTTTTCACGACAAATTCCTTGATCACAGGGTTGTCGGAAGTCTGAAAATCCTCAGGCGACAGGCAGTCCTGAATAATGCCGTCGTAGAGAAGAGCAACGTAGTCGGCAAGCTTAAAGATCTTCGGAACATCATGGCTCACTATGAATGATGTATACCTCAACTTGGTCTGGGTCCGGAAAAACACCTGGTAGATCTCGTTGCTCTTTGCGATATCAAGGCCCGTGGTAGGCTCGTCGAAGAAGACTATCTTCGGGTTCAGTACAAGCGCACGGGCAAGTCCCGCCCGCTTGCGCATGCCGCCGCTGAGTTGAGCAGGATACTTTTCTTCGCTCTCCTCCAGGTCCATCAGGGACAGCATCTCCGACACCTTTTTCCTGATCTCTTCTTCGGAAAGCTTGGTCCGTTCTCTCAGCGGAAGAGCCACGTTCTCGAAGAGCGTCATGGAATCGAACAGGGCGGCGTGCTGAAAGAGGACGCCGAAATCGGCGCGGATCTTTTCCAGTTCTTTCCGGCTTAACCTGAAGATATCTTTCCCGTAAACCAGAACCTTGCCGCCGTCCGGTTTCACGAGACCGAGGATATGCTTCAGAATGAGACTTTTACCCTGGCCGCTCTCGCCGGTAATGACGGTTGTTTTTCCTTCGTAAATCGAGAGATTGATCTTCTTCAGCACTTCCTGCGCACCGAAGCGCTTCCTCACGTCTATAAGCTGAATCATCGGCTGTTCGTTCATATGAGCAACGAGGTGATAATATAGTCAAAAACAAGGATCGTCACAGACGACAGAACAACGGCGCTCGTCGTCACTCTGCTGACTCCTTCAGCCCCGAAACCTCCCGCCCGCTCCAAATGGACATAGTACCCTTTCGCAGAGCAGATCCAGACTATCAGGAGACCGAAACAGATCGATTTCACAAATCCCATATACACGTCAATGTATTCGACATCTCTGTACATGCTCGTGAAGAAAGCCCCCTCGTTGGCTCCCAGGAGTTTTACTCCTATCACGTATCCGCCGAAGATGCCGACCACGTTGAAGAGGGCCGTCAGAAGAGGAACGGATATCATCGATGCGATGAACTTCGGCGCCATTATATACTTGTGCGGGTCTATGGCCATGCACTCCAGCGCATCGATCTGTTCCGAGATCCTCATGATGCCGATTTCCGCACAGATGGCGGAGCCGGCCCTGCCTGTAACCATAAGCGCCGACAAAACCGGCCCGAGTTCCCGTATCAGGCTCAAGGCAACGGCTGACCCGAGGAGGCCTTCGGAACCGAATTTGCTCAGGGTGTTATACCCTTGCAGTCCGAGGACCATGCCGGTAAAAACGCCTGTAAAAATAATCACAAAAACCGATAAAGTCCCTATTATATAAATTTGTTTGATCACGTGCATCACTTTGTAGTAGGGGAATTTGAAGATGTTATAGATTACAAGGACGAGGAACATTCCCATCCTCCCCGCCTGGTTTATGTAATCGATGGCAAATTCGCCCAATCTATTGAGAAATGTGATCATGGCTCCGCAGCTTGCGCTATATAACTATATAATTATACAGAGAGTTCCCTCCGGAAACCATAAAAAAATACTGTCAGTTCATGTTTCAGCAACGGCAACTGCATCAGAAGAAGAAGCGGGAACTTAACCTCACGCAGTCATTTTTGTTATCATGTCAGCGACATGAGGAGGAGTCGGGCAATGATCCGGACGCTGAAAGAACCGCTTGCTATTGTGACGATTATGTTCTGGTCGGCCATACCGGTCTTTTGGATACCGGTACATGCAGCTGCCAATTTTTCTAAGAAGCTCGGTCCGTTGGCTTATCTCTTGTCAGGGGCCATATGGCTGCCGCTTGCATATCTCATATATCATCAGAGGTCGTTAATACTCGCTTACAAGATGGACGTGCCTCCCATATTGTATATACCCGGACTCATCCTGTTCGCTGCTGGAATGATTCTTCATTTGTGGACGATACGTCTTCTCGGCATCGGGATCATAGGAATCCCCGAGGTTTTTTCCAGGATCACCAACACTCTCGTTACGCGAGGTCCATTCCTTGTTGTAAGGCATCCGACATACCTCGCACACACACTGATCTTTTCCGGCGTTTTTCTGACAACGGGTGTTATTGCGGTCGGCATCATCACCCTGCTCGATCTCGTCACCGTAAATACAGTTATTATCCCTCTTGAGGAAAAAGAGTTGACAACGCGGTTCGGCGAGGATTATGAACGATACAGGAAGAAGGTCACTTCGCGTTTTTTCCCCGGTTTTTGATGAGATTCAAATGGCGTGGTATTCTGTCCGGGGCATAAGTGGTATAATTTGTAGGGAATCGGAGGAGCGATGAAGTTCATCGGTCTTGATGCAGGTTCTGTGAGCGTAAAGCTTTTCGTCCTCGATGAACAGGGAAACAGGCTTTACGGTCACTATGAAAGACATAAAGGGCACCCGCTTTCCGTTGCATGTTCCCTGCTGCGAAAGATTGTCGCCGGCGGGGAACCATCACTCCTTAAGTCCGCATGGAGAAAGTCTCCGGAGGCGGACAATTGGTCGCTTTCCGTCACCGGCTCGGCAGGCCGGCTGATAGCGTCTGTCCTGGAGATAAAGCCTGTCAATGAAATTGTGGCGCAGGCTTATGCTACACAAATGCTGTCCCCTCACGTGAAAACGATCATTGAAATGGGGGGAGAAGATTCAAAACTCATCCTCCTGAGTGAAGACGGCCGATCGATCCAGGACTTTTCGATGAACTCCGTCTGCGCTGCCGGAACCGGCTCGTTTCTCGACCAGCAAGCGGAGCGCCTGCGTTTAAGCATCGAGGAATTCAGCGAACTCGCGCTCAGGTCGGAAAAACCTCCGAGGATCGCAGGGCGGTGCAGCGTCTTTGCGAAATCCGATATGATACATCTCCAACAAATTGCAACCCCTCCGGAAGACATTGTGGCCGGACTCTGTTTTGCCGTTGCCAGAAATTTCAAGGGATGCATCTCCCGGGGAAGGCATCTCATACCGCCGGTGACATTTCAGGGAGGGGTTGCGGCCAA
>JBFLXP010000324.1:0-3769 GCA_040757315.1 Nitrospirota bacterium | reverse complement strand
GGTTTTCGACTTTCGGAATAATAGGTATAACGATTATAAATATTATAAAAACAAGGGGCTGGAGGAGGTTTTTGTCTATGTGTATTCCGCTGGCCTTTGGGCTTCTGACACTGGTTGAGATTTATGGAAAGTCGATCGTCCGGCATCCGGCCCCGCCGTTTTTCTTGCTTAAAAACCCGACGACCGTTTTCCCCAAATATCATGTCTGGGAAGAATACTCCTACCCCTCCGGCCACGCCGCGAGAGCGATGTTTCTGGCACTGGTCTTGCTTTCAACAATACAACAATATAACCCCAAAGTACGCTTGCCTCGGTCTGGAGGCTTACAACCTCGCACTCCCGAGGGGCGCGACTTCGGGGCAGGCAATATAACAATGAGAAAACGGTTATTTGTTGGATTGGGATTGGGACTATATGTTGGCTTGGTGAGCATTAGTCGTATCTACCTCGGCCATCACTGGTTTTCGGATGTTATTGGGGGATTGCTTTTGGGTAGTTCCGTAGGCTTTATCGTAACGCTTTTTTTTGCTCGTTTGAAATTGAGCGGATCCTATAATGGTACTAATATAGTGACATGACAGAAACGCGAGAGCCAAGCCAAATTGAACTATTTCGCCAGTCGAGACAGATTGTCCCCATTTTGGTTGACTATTTTCCTGATAAGGCTTCTATGACGCTTCAAGAGAGAGAAGCCTACTGCGCTATGCTACGGAGGGAATTAGGTATCCAGGCGCTGAGAACTGAATTCCGTATGAGGCGGCTCATTTCTGGGCATGATAAAGACGGCAATGTGACCTTCGATGAAAACACTGCGCGTGCATACAAAGAGTCTTTGGAAGCAATGAGGAAAGCGGGACTCAAAGGACCGACGATTACGCTTTTTTCACCTACAGACGAAATGCAAAATATGGCCAGGAAATCTCCCGACTCCTATGCTTTCCTCTTTGAACACTTCGTTACCAAGGTAAGGGATATTTGTCAAGAAGCCGGTGTAGTTCCGGGGTATATTCAAGTATGGAATGAAATAAATCTTCCTTTTCAAAATCAGCTTCCACTAGATCGTATTGTTGATATGATTGAGATTGCCAGTAACGTGTTCAAATCCGATCCAAAGTTTAAAGAAGAGACAAAGATAATAACCAGTCTTTACACGACGTCAAGCCCTTCTCCAGAAGAGGAATCATTAACAATGAAAAGATTACGGCGGGTTGCCCGGGATCTGGGAAAGGAAAAAGTAATACCACAGCTTGTCGATTGGCGGAAAGATACCCGGGAAATCATTAACAGAGCCGGTCCATATCTCGATGGACTCGGTTTTGACGCTTACCACGGCACATATGAACGATATGCATTTCCCAACTTGAAGCTTTTATCTCCGGCTCGACTCTTACCCCCGACAGGCCAGGCCATTTTTGGAACAATTAACAAAGTTTACAAAGAGGGAAGGAGGCAATGTTCTGCGTGGCTCCCGTCCGTTTAGAGCATTCGGTTCTGTGGTTCCTTATGAGTGGATAGCAGATGAAAAATGCAAGGGTATTTTGCAGGGAAAGACTGTTATTATCAACGAAACGGGCGTTTTTGATCCCTCAAAAAAAAACAAAATACCAACGATTTGGCTATGATCGAATGATTCAAGGATTGGGCCATTTTCTTTTAGGCTTGGAGAAAAAGGGAACTAAAGCGCACGACATTTTTGCTGGCATTAGTTTCTTCACTGGTGGTGATTTTCCAGAGGTCCACACCATGGCGCCGTTTAGGATAGATTTTGTTCCGTGGACACTGGTGCGGAGAAAAAAGGACGGCGGTTTTGTTCTAACCGCAGCGGGAGAAAGGCTTAAGTACTTAATCCAGACAAGAATTCATCCACACAGCGCTCGTTAGTTAGAATGTGGGGAAGTTAAGTAGCTTCGATCTCTTTTAATAGGCCTATTTTTTCAGATATATTACTTTCCCCTCACTATTAATCGCACTGCCGAGATCACCGACGAGGCGAGGTGACTCTAACTCGCCATCCCGGTAGAACTTAATACCTATATGACCGTATGCATCATGGCCGAGTTTAAATCCTTGAGATGCTACCCCCTTTTCAATTTCTAGGCACCCGAAAAAAAAGCCGGTTAGAGAACTTGTAGATAAAACTACGGCTAAGTCTATATCAGAGCCTCTATCTGCTTGGCCTCGGGCTACAGAACCATAGAGGATCACTTGCTCCACATCTGGTTGTTGTCCGATGATCCGGGCAGCTTTCTGCGCGCGACGTTTTAGCCGGAACTGGTGAAGCTGACGAAGTATTTCCATATGAGCATTACATTTTGCCAGAAGGCTGTGGCCTAATTCAATTATAGGCTATTGACCTGGGAAAAGAAACTCCTTATAATAAGTTTGCAATGAGTGACTAGAGGCAGGACCAGTTGTGGGGAGTAAATTCACCCGACCACTGGTCGGGTTTTTTGACTCATTGCTTAACAAGTAAATTCGTATTTACGAGTTTAGCAATGATCAATCCGCCGAAGCGAACATTCGCCTGCGTAGATGTAAACCACGAGGCGAACGTGAACGGAGGAGGATGGCGATCATTGAGGTTTAACAATTTTCTTCGTAGGCGAGAGCACCTTCCCGCCGCAGCTTACTTTGCGACTTTTCAGTACTATTCGTACACGTCGCAAAGAGCGCTTGCTGGCGGGTGCGGAGCCCTTCGCTTGCGAAGGGCTCTTTGACAATCGAATGGTGATAGGAAATTAGCTGTCAGTTTACAGCTTTCAGTCGTCAGATATTCGTCTGATAGCTGATCGCTGATGACTGATAGCTTTCTTTTGAGAGTTTGATCCTGGCTCAGGATGAACGCTGGCGGCGTGCCTTAAGCATGCAAGTCGAACGATGTGCTTCGCACATAGTTAATTAGTTAATTCGTTAGTTAGTTACTTCGAAAAACAAATACGAAGTAACGAAGTAACGCGCATTGCTAACTAACTGCGTGCGGAGCACATAGTGGCGGACGGGTGAGTAATGCCAAGGAACGTACCCCAATGTACTGGATACCCAATCGAAAGATTGGCTAATACGGTATGATCAGTGTGCTTCACACAGAGAAGCTTAGAGAGGCTTAGACGCTTAGATGCTTAGAAAAACAAAAAACTAAGTTACTAAGTAACTACTAACAGGACTTACGCGGTGTCATTTCGAACGGGGCGCAAGCTCCGTGAGAAATCTCCTTACCTATTTATTAAGGGGATTTCTCGCTATCGCTCGAAATGACAATCTAAACTCAAGTCGTGTGCGTAAGTCCTGTACTAAGCTACTAAACTTCTGCGTGCGGAGCATACTGTAAAGCGCGTAACTGCGCGCAATGGGAGCGGCCTTGGTCCTATCAGCTAGTTGGTGGGGTAATAGCCTACCAAGGCGATGACGGGTAGGGGGTGTCAGAGCACGGCCCCCCACAATGGCACTGAGACACGGGCCATACATCTACGGATGGCAGCAACTGGGAATCGTTGGCAATGGGCGAAAGCCTGACCACGCGACGCCGCGTGAGGGATGAAGCCTTTCGGGGTGTAAACCTCTTTTGGTCCGACACCGAGTCGGACAGAATAAGCACCTACAAACTACGTAACGTGCCAAGAGCACGAACTATTGACCAATTGACAATTAACTAATTAACATTGGAGATATAAAGTTATAGAACTATCTAAAAGATTTTCGAGGGAACATTGGGAATTAGCTGATCAGTTAAGAAGAGCTGCTCTTTCTGTTTGTTTAAATATAGCAGAAG
>JBFLXP010000323.1:0-3774 GCA_040757315.1 Nitrospirota bacterium | reverse complement strand
AAAGCGTGTTCCGGCTGCTGCGGAGAATAGGGCTCGCATTTTTGTCGGCGCTTGCATTAATCCTGGCGGCGTGCGCTTCTCAGACAAAGGAAGTGAGGATCGCAGAGCCGTCTGCAGTATCCGCCTCCGTTCCGGAAGCGGAATATGTCCTTCGTCCAGGCGATACGATCTCGGTAAATTTTTTCTATTTTCCGAGACTTGATACGACCGTAAAAATCAGACCTGACGGCCATGTATCCCTCGTTCCGATTGACGATGTGAAAGCCGCAGGATATACAACGCGACAGATGGACGAGATACTCACGAAGCTTTATGCCGAACGCATTGAAAACCCCGAACTCACTGTCACGGTGAAAGACTACACTTCTCATAAAATCTATGTCGGCGGCGAGGTGAAGAATTCAGGTCTCTACGATCTGGAGACGGACATGACCGCTTTGGGGGCAATCCTGAGGGCCGGCGGGGTGCTGAAAACAGGGAACATGGAGAGCGTAATTGTAATACGAAAAACGCAGGAAGGAGCTCCGCGGCTTTATGCCGTCAATCTGAAAGAACATCTGAACCCGAAGCAAGAAACCGGCGAATTTCATCTTCAGCCCCTTGACGTGGTTTACGTGCCGGAAACTTTCATTGCATACTTGAATCAATTCGTTGATCAATATATCGACAAGATGATACCGATAAGCCTGAATGCGGGCTTCAACTTCATAAAACATATAGATGACGATAGCGATGTTACGGTTATCCGCCAGCAGTGACGGTACAGAAAATATCGGATTATCGCTCCCCTACAGAGAGTAAGGTTTAGAGGTATTCTGAGAATGGAACTCATTGATACTTTGGCAGAAGAGATGCTCGGGGTCAGGCTGAAGCTCCTTCAGGCGAAAAACGACAGGCATTTGAAGTCACTGATCGTAACGGGCGCCGATCATGATGAGGGAGTTACCAGTGTGGCATCGAGTCTTGCAATTGCCTTGGCCCGGGACCAACAAAGCGTACTTCTGGCTGATGCGAATATCCGGCAGCCGGGTCTGCACTCGCTCTTCGGCCTTCCACGCGAAGTCGGTTTTGTTGATTTTATCAGCGGCAAGGCAAACCTTGACATGGTTGTCAAGAAGACCTCATATCCTAAACTCAAAGTGATTACGTCCGGCGTGCCGCCCGAGGACAATACTGTCACTGCATACTTCTCCGTATCAGGAGAAATTAAGAAATCCGTGGAAGCGAATTTTGACTGGGTCGTTTATGATTCGGCTCCGGCCAATTCCTTTCCGGATACCCTTTTGACGGTCGCGCTGAGAGACGGTGCTCTCCTCGTTGTACGGTCGGAGAAAACCCGTTGGCAATCGGTGAAGAAGGCGAAAGAGAATCTGGAATCCATGGGCACAAATATCCTTGGTATTATTCTGAACCGGCACAAGCACATTATCCCGAGGTTTATCTATGATCGACTCTGATAGCCAGGAACGATACAAGCTCTACTTTTTCCGCACACTCTTCAGGAGAAAGTGGTTCATTATTGTTGTCTCTTTGCTGGGAATAGCCGGGACGGCTCTGGGCACATATCTTTCCACGCCGCTGTATAAGGCAACCTCGAAGATAATGGTGAAATCAAATATTGCCCAGGAAGTTGTTCTCTTCAACGATTTTTATCGGCAAGTTCCGAGATCTTCAAACATTATACCGGCTAACAACTTTATCGAAATTGCTCAAAGTGACATCGTTGCCAGAACTATAGTCGACAAGTACGGATTGGACAAGGAATTGCAGCGGAAATCGGAAGATCCGCAGCACACGAGAGAATATTTCTGGTACTTCGTGGAGAAGGCAAAAGGCGGCATTAAAGATGTTATTAAATTTCCATATGACCTGTACAAGAAGTGGGTTAAGGGAGAAATCTCACAAGAGAAGCCCCCTGACTATCGGGCGCGGGCGATCAAGAAATTCAAGGAGGATATGACCGACATTGACTTAGTGGCAGAGTCGGATATCATCAGTCTGACTGTTCGGGCAGAAACCCCGAAGGCGGCCGAGGCAATCGCAAAAGAGCTTGCAAATCAGGTGATTCAGCGTAGCATCGAGATGGAACAGAATGTTGCAGGCTATGGATACGCTTTCTCAACGGCGGAACTGGATAAGGCGAGAAATGAATTGTCCCGAATGGAGGGTAATCTGTATGAGTTCAGGCGGAAATGGGACCTGAGCAAAATAGACAGACAAAAAGAGATAAAGCTCAACGAACTCGGCGAGGTTGAAAGGGATATCATTGCGGTAAATGCCGATCTGTCCGCCAAGAAAGCAAGATCGGAGGAGGGATCGCGCCAGGTCAGTGATCAGAAGAAGATGCTCACCTCGCTTGATTCTTACCAAAACCTTCTGAATGAGCGGGTTGCGCTCACTGTTGATATCAACGCGCTCGCGGCGAAAAAGAAGGAGTACGAGTCGGCGAGGAAAAAGATCCAGGCGGCTCTGAACGGTCTGGTAGACAAGGAACGGGAACTGACAAGGCTTGAACGGGAGGTCGATCTCAAGAAGCAGTTCTTTAACCAATTAAGCAGTAAACACGACGAGCTTGACGTCCAGAGAGTTTCCAACCTTATCGGAATCGACCTGAGAGTGATCGACACGCCTGAGATTTCGGAGAGTGCTGAAGCCGCCTGGCCCGACTGGTACGTGAATATGGGCATAGCCATCCCCGTAAGCATTTTCCTGTCCGTGGTTTTTGCTTTCATACTTGATATGGCCACTAATATCGTCTGGAGCAGTGAACAGCTCGAAGCGGGATTGGACATCCCCGTGCTCGGCACCATACGGGAAGTCCGGAGCAAGAGCAGGTAGACCGAGTCGATCGTGAGCCGTTCCGGAAATGAATATATTGCAGATAACGAAGGGAGCTTTGATGGGAGGGGGGGAGAGACATGTGCTGTCCCTCTTCAAGGGCTTCAGAGGCTGGCCCGTCAATATGTCTTTGGCAGTCTTTACCGACGGAAAACTTGCGGCTGCCGCCCGCGAACTCGGAATCGAAGTGCATGTTGTGCCCAAGCGGTTCAGGGGCGATCTATCTCCGCTGCCGGCTCTTGTATGGCTCATCAAACAGAAACGGATCGATATCGTGCACACTCATCTTCTCAGCGGCAATTTTTACGGACGTCTGTCGGGAAAAGCGGCGGGGGTGAAAGGTATCGTCACAACGCTCCATCATGCGGACAGGGAGGCCTTGGGCGGATCGACTGTCCCGTTTCTGACGAACCTGCTTTTTCATCTCGATATCTCAATGACGGCTTTTTCCGATCGTGTCATAACTCCTTCTGCGGATCTCAAACGGCACATCGCTCAAAAGGGAGTGAAGCCGGAAAAAATTGTTCATATACCAAACGCGGTCGACCTTGATTGCGTCGAGATAGCTGACGGCGACGGTCTCGCCTGCAGGCAGGAACTCGGACTCTCCCCCGGGCTTAAAGCCGTCGGCATGGTCGGACGTCTGGTGACGGTAAAGAATTTTCCTCTTTTTTTGAGAGCCGCACGCCGCGTTGTCGACGCGGGCGTTCAGGCCAGATTCCTTGTCATAGGAGATGGGCCGTTGCGGAATGAACTGCAGAGAATGGCCGAAAAACTGAGACTGACCCGGGATGTTATATTCACCGGCTTTCGGCAAGACATAATAAGGGTGGTCTCTTCGCTCGATCTTTTTGTCCTGTGCTCCGACTCGGAAGTCTTTCCTCTTGCTCTCATTGAAGCCATGGCGCTCGGGAAGCCGGTTATCGCGACAGACGT
>JBFLXP010000322.1:0-3782 GCA_040757315.1 Nitrospirota bacterium | reverse complement strand
TTATGAAACGTCGTCATGCATTTTCTGTCTGAATCGAACGGTAGTTCAGCGACTCGCGGCAGTCCTTTCTCCAGCTCGGGTTTGTTAAATCCATTCCTGTCAGCGATATCAAACAGGGCGGTCTCTGTGGGATCACCGATTACATTGCCGTCCTTGTCAAACACCGAGTCATTATTCAGGGCAAGAGCGGTAAACAGTGTTGAAGCGGGGAAGTGCGGAAGTGAGGAAGTTAAATCTTCTTTGCTTTCCAGCTTGCCAGCTTTCGTGCTTACAAGCTTCCCGTCTACATACATTTTTTCGACCGTCATTTTATTAAGGGTAAGCGTCCCCGTCTTGTCCGAACAGATGTAAGTCACCGAACCGAGCGTCTCTACCGCGGGCAGTTTCCTTATAAGCGCGTTCTGCCTTACGAGTTTCTTGGCGCCGAGGGCAAGAGATATCGTTATTACCGCGGGCAGCGCTTCAGGGATAGCGGCAACGGCAAGGGAGATCGCGGTCAGGAGCATCAGCATGGCGGGCTCTCCCCTCATGACTCCGATGCCGAAGACTATCGCGCATATGGCGAGCACAGCAACGGCAAGCTTCCGGCCGAAACCGGCAAGCCTCTTCTGAAGAGGCGTCTTCACCTCTTCCTCCTGCTGGAGCATATTGGCTATCTTGCCCAGTTCCGTCTCCATACCTGTGGCTACAACAATCCCTGTCCCGCGTCCATATGTCGCAATTGTCCCTTTGTAGGACATGTTTTTTCTATCGCCGAGGGACAGATGCTTATCGCTCAGCCGCAGAGGGTGTTTTTCAACAGGGACCGACTCTCCTGTAAGCGCGGCCTCCTCCACTTTCAACAGCGCTGTCTCGATAAGCCTAAGGTCAGCGGGGATGATCTTTCCTGCTTCGAGAATAACAAGGTCTCCGGGAACGAGCTGTGAGGAGGGGATTGTCTCCGGCACCCCGTTCCTCATCACCGTCGCGGACAGCGCCGCCATCTTCTTAAGCGCCGCCATCGCCTTTTCGGCCCTGTACTCCTGAATGAACCCGATGACCGCGTTGAGAACGACAATTACGATGATGGCGATGGTGTCGGACAACTCCCCTATGAAGCCGGATATAACTGCGGCAATAATGAGGACGATGATCATAAAGTCCCTGAACTGGTCCAGGAACATCATGAGCGGCGTCTTCTTTTTTCCTTCTTTTAATTCATTCGGGCCGTACTCGTCAAATCTCTTCGATGCTTCGCCGGACGACAGGCCCTGTAATGAAGTCCCCAGTTGACCGTTTATCTCTTCTATGTCTTTTAGATGCCAGTCCATTGACAACCTTTCCGGACCAATTCCCCATGCTTAAAGCAGCGGAGGTATGACCGTAAGAAAAATTTAATAAAATTATATCAGCTTTTTTATTGGCTTATTTTATTATACTCTTCAAGATCGTGATAACATTGTCTCTCAGGGCATCGGCATCATGATGAAAGGGATGCATGTTTGTCATGATATTGCCGGCAATAATTAAAGTAGGTGTTTCCTCAACCCTATACATTTCTGCCAAGGCCAGAGACATCTGGACGTGTTTTGCCTTGTCATCGCCCCTCAGCTTCCTGCTGAAATCAAAGCCAAGCCCCAGTCTGGCCCCGATCTCCTCCAGAACGTCCATGTTCCCTATGTCCTTTTTCTCTACAAAATGCGCATTGAATAACGCGGCCTTCATCTGTTCTCCCTTTCCGGCTTCTTCCGCCAGGTAGTATGCCTCTGCGGGTTTGGGAGAACCCTTTCCCCAATGAATAGGGACGATCTTCCATGATATTTTTTTAGGGAAGTTGCCTTTAATGACAGGGACCGCTTTTTCAAAGGCATAACATCCGTCGCAGTAAAAGCTCATAAATTCCATTATCTCAACGGTCTTGTCGTCATACTTAAACTGGAATCCCTGCAATCTTTCATACGTGCCTTTGATGGATGTTTCCGCTTTGCTGCTTATCGGTAACAAAACGGTCACTGTTAACATGAAAAAAACCAGTAACTTATTTAACATCTCACGCCTCCTGTGTTTTCACAAAATATTACCGGAATGTGCCTGTCTCGAATGTGTTAATTATTTATATCTTATTTGAGTTCATGCGTGATATAAAATATATTGTTGAAAACAAAAGACCGGCCCCAACCGCAATCAAGAGAGGACTCCAGATATCCTTCGGCAGGTTTTCATACAACCCGTAAATCCCGAACGCGATAAAGACAATAGCTGAAAACCATTTTATGGCCCGTTCGGGAATATGCTTTCCCATGACATTGCCGACAATAATTCCTATCGCATTCGAAATTACCATCCCGATTGTCGTGCCCATCCATACCCTGATGACCGTATTGTATTCAACCGCAAGCGCTATGGTCGCAAGCTGAGTCTTGTCGCCCATTTCAGCGATAAAGAATGCGATTGCCACAGTCCAGAACGGGCTGAAGCTGAATCGTTTGTCCTCGTCGTTTAAAGTATCGCCGCGTATCGTCCAGAGTCCGAAAATTATAAAAGACACTGCCGCCGCCGTCTTTATGTATGCCATCGGAACAATAGACGCGAGGTAGCTTCCTGCAGCGGCTGCCATTAAATGGTTTACGGCGGTCGCGACAAACACGGCCCACATCACGGTCTGCCAGCGGTACTTCGCGGCAAAGGCCATGGCAAGGAGCTGGGTCTTGTCACCCATTTCAGCCAGTACGACAAATATAAGGGATGCTATAAAGGCTTTCAATTATAAGCGCTCTGACAGGAACGATGTATCAGCTTATTTCCTGAATACACTGAACAATTTATCAAGTCCTGATTTCTCGAGCTTTGCTACGGCTTCAAGTTCACCGGCGTCAAGCCAGATGCCTTCGCATTCAGAACACTTGTCCACTTTAATTGCCTTGTAGTCTATTTCTATGAGTTCCATACCGCACTTCGGGCATCGCATGAAATGCAGGGACTTGAGTTTGTCCTTTTCCTGTGTCTTAAGTTTTTTGTGTTTTTCCTCCTCGGCCTTTTTTTTCTTGTCGAACTCCTTCCTGGCAATAAATTCTTCTTCTCTTTCACTCGGCTTCATTGCTTACCCCTCCTATTTTATTGTAAAAAATGCGACTCTCTCTTCCTTGTGAGCTTCGCTTTATAAACCTGATCTCATGGATTCAAGTCTCGCGATCCTCTCCTCCATTGGAGGGTGCGTGCTGAAGAGCTTCATGATCCCTCCTCCGGTAAGCGGGTTGACGATAAACATGTGTGAAGTGGCCGGATTCGCGTTCATAGGGATACGCTTTGAGGCCATGTCCAGTTTTTTCAGGGCGCTCGAAAGATACAGCGGATTGCCGGCTATCCTCGCGCCTCCTGCATCAGCTCCGTACTCCCGTGAACGGGAGATCGCCATCTGCACCAGCAGGGCCGCTATGGGACCGACGATCATCATAACAAGCGCAGCTATAGGGCTTCCTCCTTCGTCGTCGTCGCTTCTGCCGCCGCCGAATATCATCGCCCACTGGGCCATCTGAGCAAGATAACTGATCGCTCCTGCAATTGCAGCAGCAACCGTACTGACAAGTATGTCCCTGTGTTTAATATGGGCGAGTTCATGCGCGAGGACCCCTTCAAGCTCCTCGCTTGAAAGCATCCTCATAATCCCGGTGGTAACGGCAACAACTCCGTGTTCAGGGTTTCTCCCTGTTGCGAAGGCATTAGGCTGGTCCTGGTCCATGATATACACCTTAGGCATGGGCAGCTGCGCCTTTTGGGAAAGCCTCCTGACCATGTTGTACAAT
>JBFLXP010000321.1:0-3787 GCA_040757315.1 Nitrospirota bacterium | reverse complement strand
TCCCCCGGCGCTTCGCGCCGTGGGAATGCGGGGCTGAGCCGTGTGCCCCTTCCCGTCGCTCCGCGCCGGGAGAACCAGGGGCACGAAACCGACCCGCTTCGCGGGCGGCTCAGCCCCGCATTATGCATTGAGGAGGCAGAATGAAGTTCAGCGATGTTGTCAGAGTTATCTTGTCCTCCAGTCCCACCCCTATGACTCCGCAGCAAATCCGAGACGAAGTGAAGATGAAGCATCCTCATTTCTATGGGACGCCATCGCACCATAGGAACGTAGAAAAAGGCCATTACGTTGATATTGATCATGCTCTCCTGGCACAAATCTACAGTCTCGTTGGGACAAGCGGTGCCTTTCAATGCGATAAGAGCAGAAGACCGATGAAGATTTCGCTGGTTGGCTCCGGCAAGCAGCTGAATAGACAGAGTTTGTTCTCAAAGAGCACACTTACCCACAGGGCCTATCCTGAAGTGAAGACAAAATACGACGACAAAATCAGCCAAGTACTCGAGAACGCCGAAATCTATCACGATGCTTACTACAAAGCCGAGGTTTTTCGCGGACCTAGCCTTTATTTTCACGAACGTGCTCTGGCGACCCGAAATGACCCGGCATCACTTACACACTTGGAATATGTTTATGCAACCCTTGCCTCCTGGGGAATGCACAGAATGGGTCCTGGTGGCTCCAAGATGCAAAGCTTCAGAGTTCTATTGCGAAGTGTCCAAGATCTGGGTGGGAGGATTGCCGAAGCACAGACCTTCGACTTCCGCGAAATGACAGACGTCAAATGGGCTGTCCTAAGGGAGATATTTTGTCGAATTAAAGTGATGGCAAGCGGGACCACCCTTGTTGGCAACTCAAAGGTCATGCACCACATGTTACCCAACGTCATCCCGCCTATTGATCGCGAATACACGCTTTCGTTGTTGCGCGGAAACACAACCATAAGGAATGACTTGGAGGCGGAATGGCTCCTCATGAAGGAGATCATATCAGAGTTCTTTATCCCGGTCGCCTCCGATACAACATTTCATTCCAAGGCAGTGCAATGGATGGAGAGAAATGAGGATTTCCCCTGGGACACCTCAGTTCTCAAAGTGGTAGACAATCTCGTCATTGGGTCGAAGAAGTGATCATGCTAACGAGGGCATCCACCGGACCCGCAACCACGCGGGGCACATTCGGTAGTGCCATGTGCAAGCTCGTTGGCCGCGTGGTTGCGGCCCGGTGATGCCCAATGTTCCCCCGGCGCTTCGCGCCGTGGGAATGCGGGGCTGAGCCGTGTGCCCCTTCCCGTCGCTCCGCGCCGGGAGAACCAGGGGCACGAAACCGACCCGCTTCGCGGGCGGCTCAGCCCCGCATTCGCTGTAATAATAAAAAAACGCATAATTGAATTTCCCCGTTGTAAGGTGGTAAATTACATATTATGCTAAGAGTTCGCTCAGCAGCAGAAAACAAATTGCGATTGCGCAAAATGATCGCTTTCGGTTGGTATGGCGGCAAATATAGTCATTTGGACTGGTTGTTACCATTACTGCCTGAGTGTCATCATTATTGCGAGCCATTTGGCGGCTCAGCCGCTGTATTGCTTAATAGAAATCCTTCTCCGGTAGAGACTTATAACGATATTGATGGTGAAGTTGTTAATTTCTTTCGCGTAATTAGAGAACAAAAAGACGAACTGCTCTACTCTATCGGCATGACTCCATTCTCGCGCGAGGAATTCATGACAGCGATCCGAACAAATGGAAACGGAATGAATTTGTCCCCACTTGAGCGTGCCCGAAGATTTTTTATTCGCGCTCGCCAAGTAAGAACTGGTCTTGCACAAACAGCTTCTAACGGTCGCTGGGCAAATTGCCTTAATACAAGTCGTGCCGGAATGTCCGGCGCGGTTTCGAGATGGTTGGGCAGTGTCGAAGGACTTGAGTATATTTCCACGCGGCTTCTTAGAGTGCAAATTGAGAATGATAAGGCCATAAATGTAATTAAACGATATGATAGCAGCGAAACACTTTTTTACTGCGATCCTCCGTATCCTCATGAATCGCGAGGAGATTCAAAAGCATATTCTTATGAAATGACTAATCACGACCACATCGAACTGGCTACAGTTCTTTTCAATGTTAAGGGCAAAGTTGCGGTTTCCGGGTATGACTGCGACTTGATGAATAAATTATATAAAGGATGGAAAGTTCACAAGGAAAGGCCCAAAAAGGCTATGTCTATTAAGCAGGCACGCCAGGAAATCCTTTGGACTAAATATTGAATCTCATATGAGTTCAGATGCTTCATTTTTGGATCAGTGCCGAGATTATCTCGAAAAAAGATGGCAACATATCTGTAAAGAGACGGAAGAAAAAGCAGGCAATGAACCGCTTGGGGACAAATTTCAAGAGATCAAAAGCCTAATCGTTGATTGTCTCACAAGCAGCACAAAGACTTATCACTATGTTTTGCCGACTCAGATATTGAGCAAGTGCGTCAATCATAATGTTGATAGCCATTCGATCCAAACTGCGTATGGGGAAAAGGGTGCATTTGACGCACGCACAATCGCTCATGGAGCTATTGTGCCTTTTGATAAAGCAAACTATAACGTGCTTGGCGGTTCTTCAGAACCTTATGTCAGTAACCCTTTGCGCTGCCCGGCCATAACACCTGCCTACAGAAGCCAGCAAAAAAATAAAACTGATTGGGATAAACTCATAAAGGTGATAGACTTTATAGAATCGAAGAACGACAAAAAAGTAACGAAAGCTGTTTTTGATCAGGTTTTGTTTGAAATCCATAAATTGCTCGCCGATGTCCGTGTTCTATATCCGACCCCCAATAGAATAAGCCTGAATCAAACAATTCTAATTGTCAGTCAATTCACTGCCGACAAATCCGGAGGGGATCGTATTGAGGCTGTTTGTACTGCACTTTTCAGGACTATTGGAAAACAGTTCGACCTTTTTGACGAGGTTAAACGTGAAAAGGTTAACGCGGCTGACGTATCGTCGGGTATGGTTGCGGATATCGAATGTTGGTTGAAAGGTAACATTGTTCTGCTTATCGAGGTAAAAGACAGGTCACTGACGCTAACACAGCTTGACTCAAAACTGGACATTGCGCGTTCCCGCAAAATATCAGAGATATTATTTCTTGCTGAGCAAGGCATTGAAAAAGCCGAGAAGGAGCAAGCAAAAAAACGAATCCGAGATGAATTCGTCAGTGGTCAAAATATTTACGTTTCCAATTTCATCGACTTTTCAACCGGCATTTTGATCCTACTTGGGGAAAAGGGCCGAGTATATTTTCTTTCAAAGATTGGCGAAGAACTGGACAGGACGAATTCAGCTATAGTCCATAGAAGAACATGGGCCAATCTTCTAAAAACAGCTTAAAACAATATTGAAAAACCAGCGAACCAGTCATTCACAAAAACACAAAAAACAAAAAGGGGACGGTTCTATTTTCTTGACATGACCCTGCCGATCTGATAGAAGTTTTGCATGCCGAGAACAGCAAGAATAGCACCTAATGAACATGTGTATCACATCCTCACACGAGGCAATAATCGCCGGGATGTTTTCAAGGAAGAGAAAGACTACGAAAAATACGTAGACCTCCTCCGGAAGTATAAAGAAAAGTACCAGTTCCGGCTCTATCACTATGTGTTGTTGGCGTCGGGGAAAAAGAACCGATTCTGTGGGGACCGAAAGCGTTGCACTTGGAGCCGGCCTTTAGTGAGCGAAGCAGTTTGTTGAGATTGTAGACCATCCTTAAAGACCTTCCTTTCCGTACA
>JBFLXP010000320.1:0-3788 GCA_040757315.1 Nitrospirota bacterium | reverse complement strand
CCTTCTCGGAGCGCTCTTCTGTACGCTCTCTACTGGTTCCATCGATGACACTCCTTTCCTCTAACCCATTTTGGAGTGTCACCCTATTTCCTCAATTCCTTGGTATCATAAACTGGTCGTTAGGACAATCGACACGGAACTGCTTTCAAAAACCTTTGTCGGAGTAATCGCCCAGGATATTCAGCCTGTGCTGCCTGACACGGTCAGTTCCCATAAGGGCAAGCTTAATGATTATGATAAAGATGAAACCGACCTCCTGGATTTCGATGGAAGTGAATTAATATATCTGTTAATAAACGCTGTGAAAGAATTGAGCGCGGAGGTTGATTCGCTGAATCAGCAGATTGCGGATTTGCAGACGAAGGTAAAATAAGCAGCACTCTATGGAAGAGCGGCAGTCTATCGCAATACAAGGAATCAAACGCCGGGCCGCAATGCCTTCAGGCGAAGCTGGAGGTTTGTTCGACCTTCCCATACATTGACGCAGGGAGTAAAGGCGGCGTCCACTACAGGAGCTGTCTGAATCCGTTGATAGGATGACGCCATATCGAATCCTATTGCATCCAGAGAGAGGTTCTTCTGGCGCAGCTTCATCTTGAGATGGACATCCTTGACAATCCTTGGGGACAGAACCTCAACCCCCCTTGTTCCGAGCAAGGGTTCGGGGTTGCCATATCCAAAGGGTTCGAGTAGTTCAAATTCTCTGGTAAGACTGAAGGTTATGTCGGCAAGGTCCACCGCGGCATCAATCTCCAACACAGGGATAAAATCTTCGGGGGAGAGCCGGGCTTCCGCGAACTCGTTGATGCACTCTTCGAAAGCCGCAATATTCCGGCTTTCCAGTTCGAGCCCTGCAGCCTGCCGGTGGCCGCCAAACCCCGTTAAATGCATCCGGCATTCCGCAAGCGCATGATGAATGTCGAAAGAAGGAATACTCCGCGCCGATCCCCTGGCTGAATTTCCTTCTATGGAGAGAATGACAGTCGGGCGATAGAATGTCTCTACAATCCTTGACGCTACGATGCCGACGACGCCTTTGTGCCAGCCTTCCGAGGAGAGGACAATGACGGGACGGACACCTTTCCCGGTGAGTTGTTGGAGCGCCTCCTGATAGACCTCCTCCTCAATCCGCTGCCGTTCCGCATTGCATCTGTCCAGCCATGTAGAAAGGTCGAAAGCTTCATTTTCCGAATCGGTCAGAAACAGTCTGACGACATCACCGGCATTTGAAATCCTTCCGGCTGCGTTCATCCGGGGAATCAGGGCAAAAAGGAGATGGCCCGATTTCAACTCCTTGCCCGCAGTCCCTGATACTTGCCTCAGGGCCTTGATGCCGATGCAAGAACCGTCAGCCATACGTTTCAAGCCTTCCTTGACAACGAGCCTGTTTTCGCCCGAAAGCGGGACAACATCACCCGCAGTGCCGAGTGCTGCGAGGTCAAAGAAATCGTGGACCGCGAATCGTGCGCCATTCATGGCCAAAGCCTGAATTAGCTTGAGAGCTACGCCGGCGCCAGAAAGGTTCCAGACGGGTGACAGAGGATCGGAGATCTTGGGATTAATCACGGCCACAGCCTCCGGCAGCAGCGGGGCGCCATGAGCTGAGAGCGAAGAGTCCGAAGCGCCCTTTGCTCCATGCCCAACGCTTTTCACCGGTTCATGATGGTCGGTGATGACGACATCTATACCTTCTTTTCTGCAAAGAGCCGCCGCCTCAAAAGACGTTATTCCGCAATCAACGGTCACGATAAGAGTCGCGCCGACCTTCTTCGCATACTGAACCGCCTGCGGTTTGAATCCATACCCGTGCTCCATCCTGTCCGGAATGAAATAGCTGCAATCAACGCCGGATAAGCGAAGCGCCTTCACGAGTATCACCGTCGCGGAAATGCCATCGGCATCGTAATCGCCGTGAACAAGGATCCGCTCGCCTTTCTTGGCGGCCGCCAATATCCTATGGACTGCCCGGTCCATACCGGCCATATCAAAGGGGTTCGAGAGGTTCGAGACATCGGAACGGAGGAAGGAATCGGCTGCTTCGGGCGTCTTTATGCCCCGGTTTATGAGTATCTGCGACAAAAGCGGCGAGATGGAAGCGGCTCTGGAGAGATAGTCTATGTAATCCTGATTCGTCCTGTTGACAAGCCAGCGTCTATGCATCTAACAGCCGTGATTCCGTAAATCGTAAACCGTGAAGAGTGCAGAATGCGGAATGATGAAGTGTAACGAAACAGTTCTTTCTGTCTTTGCGGTTCACGCTTCACGAATTACATTTTACGTTACTTTTTTGCAAAGGGTCTTTTCCCTCCCCAGAGGAGCACGACCGGACTTGCAACGAAAATAGAGGAATAGGTGCCGACAATTACTCCCATGATCATTGCGAGAGAGAAGTCATGCAGTACTTCGCCGCCGAAGAAAAAAAGCGCTACAGAAGTGAGAAGAACTGTGGTAGAGGTTATGATCGTCCTGGAGAGCACTTCGTTGATGCTGCTGTTCATGACCGCTTCAACACTCTCCTTCTGTCTCATTTTCAGGTTCTCACGTATTCTGTCGAAAACGACGACGGTGTCCGTCAGCGAATATCCGGCTATCGTCAGCAGGGCCGTAACCAGGATGAGATTGATCTCTCTGCCCATTATATAGAACAGCCCAAGCACGGCGAGGACGTCATGGAATGTAGCGATCGTTGCACCGACACCGAACTTAAACTGAAACCGGAAGGCCACGTATATTAGAATGCCCATAACTGCCACCGCCACAGCCCGCGCTGCGTCTACCCTCAGCCTTCCGCCGACCTTGGGTCCGATCACTGTTGTAGAATCGACAACATATTTATTGTCAGGGACTTTCTGGCTAAGAACACTCGTGATGGTCTCGGAAATCCGGCCGAGATCTTGTTCGGTCTTCTTGACCCGTATTAGAATCTTATTGACAGTCGGCAGGTCCTGAAGGTCGAAGTCCTTGAGTCCTCCCCCTTCAAGCGCCAGCCTGACTTCGTGAAGCACCACAGGTTTTTCAAACTTGAATTGTATTGCCGTTCCGCCCGCGAAGTCTATTCCGAGGTTAGCCTGTCCGGTCGCTATCTGGACTATCGCAATGATGCCTATAACAGACAGGATTCCGGAAAAGACAAAAGCTATGTATCTCTTGCCGAGGAAGTTAAGATTCGGATTCTTTATCAGCTCTATCATGAGTTCTCCTTGAGGACTTGTTATATGCTCAGCTTCCTGAGTTCCCGCCTGCTGTTTATAATATCAAAGACCGATTTTGTGCCCACAAGCGCAGTAAACAGATTGATTGCAACGCCAAGGCTCAGGGTTACAGCGAAACCTTTAATCGGTCCCGTGCCGAACTGAAACAGGACGGCGGCGGTTATCAACGTTGTCACGTGGGAATCAAAAATCGTCCAGAATGCCTTGTCATATCCTGAATCAATGGCCGAGCGCGGTGTTTTGCCCGCCCTCAATTCATCCCGCATCCTTTCGAACATCAGGACGTTGGAATCGACAGCCATGCCGATCGCCAGGATAATGCCTGCAATTCCCGGCAGCGTCAGCGTCGCATTCAAGGATGCCATGGCCCCGAGCAGAAGAACGATGTTCAGAAGCAGAGCAAAGTCCGCTATGACGCCTGAAAGCCTATAGTAGAAGATCATAAAGAACACGACGGCTATCGTGCCTATCATGCCCGCCATCTTGCCTGCATCTATCGAGTCCCTTCCAAGCGAAGGACCTACCGTCACGTTCTGAAGCATCTTCATCGGTGCCGGAAGTGCGCCGGCCCTCAAT
>JBFLXP010000319.1:0-3792 GCA_040757315.1 Nitrospirota bacterium | reverse complement strand
CGGGAAAGTTCTGGACGAGATATTCAAAGAAAGAGTCGAGCCCTTGCTGGTGCAGCCCACGTTCATAATTGACCATCCCGTAGAGCTTTCTCCCCTGGCAAAACGTAAGCCAGACAACCCGGCGCTGACAGAGCGGTTTGAACTGTTTATCGCTTCGCGGGAGATAGCGAACGCGTTCTCCGAGCTGAATGATCCGATGGAACAGAGACAGAGATTCACTGAACAGGTGGAAGCAAAGGCGAGGGGAGACGAAGAGGCGCATTACATGGACGAAGACTTCGTCCGGGCACTGGAATACGGTATGCCTCCCGCCGCGGGAGAGGGCATCGGTATAGACAGACTTGTGATGCTACTGACAAATTCTCCCTCCATCAGGGATGTCATCCTTTTCCCTCAGTTGAAACCGGAGCAGTAGACGGATCAAGGCAAAATGATCAATGTCCATTTTGAATTGATGCTTCACACATGAACCTTCCCTATCAGTTTTTCATCGCCCTGAGATATCTGAGGACCAAGAAGAAACACCGTGGCATTTCGGTGAATACGCTCATATCTATCGGGGGTGTGGCTGTCGGAGTTATGGCGCTTCTCGTTGTTCTTTCGGTGATGAGCGGATTTCATGAAGATCTTCAGAAGAAAATACTCGGAGTAAACGCCCATGTAGTCGTCATCAGTTATCGGGGAGCGATGGATGATTATCAGGGCGTAACAGATCGTCTGAAGGGAGAAAAAGATGTGGTTTCCGCGGCGCCTTTTGTCCTCGGGCAGGTAATGGTCTCTTCCGGCAAGCGTGCACACGGCGTTTTTCTCTGGGTAATATCGCCCGAGGCGGAAACGAAAACGACGGAACTGGCCAGGTTCATGAAGGAAGGGAGTATCCTTAACCTTGACAAAAAAAGTGATATGCCGGGCATCATCATCGGCAGAGAGCTTGCCGGCAGCATCGGGGTGTTTCAGGGTGACGTCATCAATGTTCTGTCTCCCATCGGCAAGATAGGTCCGCTCGGCATGCTGCCGAAGGTAAGGCAGTTCAAGGTGGTCGGCATCTTCGAGGTGGGGATGTTCGAATACGATTCTAACCTCGTTCTGACGGGTCTGGAGGCGGCGCAGGAATTTTTCGATATGAAGGGCGAGGTGACCGGCATTCAGCTCAAACTGGATGACATTTATAAGGCAGCCGGAGTGAGAGAGAGACTCGAGAAGCAATTCTCGTTTCCTATCCACGTCCGTGACTGGATGCAGATGAACAAGAATCTCTTTTCGGCGCTGAAACTGGAGAAGTTCGCAATGTTTGTAATACTCATCCTCATTATCCTCGTTGCGTCGTTCAATATTGTGAGCAACCTGATCATGAACGTCATCGAGAAGAAGCGGGAGATAGCCATACTGAAGGCGATGGGTGCGACGGACCGGGGCATCATGGCCATCTTCATGCTTCAGGGTTTTGTGATCGGGCTCGTGGGGACGGTCATCGGTGTGGCGGGCGGATATCTTATCGCATATGTTCTGAATACGTACCAGATCATCAAGCTTCCCGCCGATGTATATTACTTGAGTCATCTGCCTGTAAAAATGAAGCTGATCGATTTTGTAACCGTCTCCCTGTCCGCTCTGACGATCAGTTTTCTTGCGACGATCTACCCTGCATGGCAGGCGGCGCGGCTCAATCCCGTGGAGCCGCTGAGATATGAGTAGGCGAAGATCAATGATTAATCATAAAGGAGCGAGAATGTCATGGGTGACATTCTAATAAGGTCATCAGTATGGCGACATGATTTCGCCGGTCTGTCATACTCCGGCTTGACCGGAGTATCCAGGAAAAAGTGGCTGGATTCCCCGATCAAGTCGGGGAATGACGGTTGTGCATCCTTGCTTATGGCCGTTTTAGTATTATCGGCATGGTACACTCTCATCGCTGGATTTGTGAGTGTGAGGTGATTAAGTCTCTCTTCAGAATTATCAGCCTTCTCATATTGGCAATCATAATCTTCCTCGCCCTGTCTTTTTGGAAGGGTGGGAAGCCTTTCCGCTGGTTCGGCCAGAAATCGGAAAAAGCAGGCGAAGTCATCAAAGAAAAAAGTGAAGAGATCGGAAAAGAAGCCGACAAGATAAAGAAGAAGACGGAAGACATCAAGGATACAACGAAGAGTGTGGCCGGCGGACTTAAGAAAACCGGGGACAAGATGAAGGATCTGACCGGCTCGAAGAAAGAGAAACAGTGAAGGGTCTGATCGAGACAAGCAAGCTGAGCAAGTCTTTCATCACCGATGCGGGAGAACTCCAGGTGCTGAAAGGCATAGACCTCTCCATATGCGAAGGAGAGATGGTCGGCATAGTCGGCGCTTCGGGCGCGGGAAAGAGCACGCTTCTTCATATTATCGGCGCGCTGGACAGACCGACTTCCGGAAGTGTGCTTTACGAAGGCGTCGACGTATTCTCCCTCGACAGGTCTGCCCTTGCCGCTTTCAGGAACAGTACTGTGGGTTTTGTCTTTCAGTTCCATCACCTTCTCCCTGAATTCACGGCGCTCGAAAACGTGATGATGCCGGGACTCATCGGAATGGGCTCGAGGAGTCAAGGAGTCCAGGGGTCAAGCGCCAAAGACATTAAGAAGAAGGCCGCAGAACTGCTCGGGCAGATGGGCCTTGCTGACAGAATAACACACAAGCCCGGAGAGCTTTCGGGAGGGGAGCAGCAGCGAGTTGCCGCCGCACGGGCGCTTCTTCTTCATCCGAAAGCCGTCCTTGCCGATGAGCCCACTGGAAATCTCGATACGGCGACGGGAGAAGAGCTCTTCCGGGTTTTACTGGACCTCAACAGGGAACAGGGAATAACATTTGTGATCGTCACCCACAACGAATCGCTGTCGAAACGCTGTCATAGAGTCCTGAAGATAGTGGACGGCAGACTGATCGGCGGGGCGTAAAGGTGACTTTTCCCACTGCACTGCAATTGAATGAAGTCTCGGTGCGCTGCTTATTCTCCTTTTCCGAAAGGGCAGTTGGGATACTTGCAGATGCCGCAATTCATACACAGTCCTCCGTGTCCAAGTTCTGCGAGTTCTTTTCTTGCAATCCTTTCGTCGGCGAGAACCCTCGGAAGTATCAGGTCGAAGATCGTTTTTTTTGCGTACATCCCGCACGCAGGAATCCCCAGGACGGGGATTGAAGGCTGACCATCAATATCCAGATAAGCGATGAGAAACATTGCACCCGGAAGAACTGCTGAGCCGTATGTAATATCTGTCGCTCCGAGGTTCCTTATGGCGAACCTTGTTACATCATCGGGGTCGACGGACATCCCCCCTGTCGTAATAAGAAGATCTGCGCCGGCACTAATTAACTCCTTCAATCTCGACTCAATAAACGACTCGTCGTCCGGCGCATAATAGACGCCAACAGTCTCACCGCCGATCGCATCTATCTTGTTCGTTATGACCGGAGCAAAGGCATCCTTGATCCTTCCGTAATATACTTCGTTCCCTGTGATCACGATGCCTACCCTGGGTTTCCTGATTTCTCTGACATGAATTATCCTTCCGGCTTCTTCACCAATGCGGACTGCAGCCTGAACAATGTCTTTTTTTACGGTCAACGGAATGGCTCTTGTGCCTCCTACTGACTGCCCTTTCCGCACAAGGGTATTGTTATGCAGTGTCGCGCACATTATGTCGCCCAGCATGTTGAATTCAAACAGTGCATTTTTATTGACTTTCAAAAGTCCATCTTTGTCGGCAATAATGTTTATCTTACCTTCTTTCGGTTCACCCTCTATAATTACTCCCTCACCTAA
>JBFLXP010000318.1:0-3804 GCA_040757315.1 Nitrospirota bacterium | reverse complement strand
GACCAAAACCGGCTGGAACGCGGCGCGGGTCGTGATGCGCCGGCACATGCTGATGGAATGGATGATGGTCAAGACCCTGCCCTGGTCCAAGCTCCATAGTGAAGCCCATCATCTGGAGCATGCCATCTCCACCATGGCGGAGACTGCGCTGATGGAGCAACTCGGCCACCCGCAAACCTGCCCACACGGCAACCCTCTTCCGGGCTGCGAAGAGGCAGTTGCGGCCTGGATTCCCTTGACGAATGCAGCGGCCGGGGAGACGGTCATCGTCCGCCGTATTCACGAACTGATGGAAGAGAATACCCAATTGCTCGGCTATTTGGAAACGAAGCACATCCTTCCGGGCATGAGAGTCGCCGTCACTGAGGTATTACCGTTCAACCAGACCATCACCGTTGAAGTGGAAGGGCAACCGGTAACGCTCGGAAATGCAGCGGCACGCTATATCTTTGTAGAGACGCAGTCGAACAGGTAAAGAAACGCACGCATCTTCCTGTCCACCCTCTCACCTAGTCTATGGGGTCACACTGAATTCCAATATGCTGTTTGGTGATTCGAGGCCAGCAATTACGACTTCCAGCCGATAGTCGCCCGGCATTAGTGGCAAGGTCATATTGCCGCACCGCACGGGTTGCCCATTTGGATCTGTTTGAAAATCCGGTCCGTATTGCAGGCGATCTAGGCTGGGCATGGTGAGGATCAATGTGAATGGAATCTGATAGTTGCCTTGACCTCGTACCCACAAATACATTTGAGAGACTTGCGATTCTGCGATACTGGTGACATGCTCAGCATCGGGATTATCCCCCAATGTGATAAAGATTTCCATCGGTAGCAGCCCTGCAAGGATCTCAGCAGGAACCGTTGGCCTGGTTGTGATCAAGTCTGGTAAGCCACAGCTAAGAACGAACAGCAAAGTAGACAGGCAAACTATCAAAGCAAATATCCCTTTTGAAATATTCACATTGCTCCTCCCATACTGTCTATGAAAGTGGAGGCAAAGAATATTACCCTCTGCCCCTCATCCGGACATACCCATGTCAGAATGATTATCAGGGAAAAGAAGAGAGCAAGAGGTAAATGGATTATATCTCAGTTGGGCAGCAGGACACAGCCATTCACCCGCGAGGGCTTGAACACCACCTATATAAAAACCCCACCGAGGGTAATCGGCAGCCTGGTTCATCCCCACGTGTGTGGGGAAAATTGGTGTTTTGGCGGTCAATGTCGAGAAAATTGGCGGTTCATCCCCACGTGTGTGGGGAAAATGCGCAGGTCGGACATTCGTCCAGCCAGTTCGCGCAGAGACTGGCTAGTCGTCTCATGTATCTCACGCAAGCGGTAGACTAGTTTTGAGCCTTCAAGTTGGTTATCCATTGTTTGTCCTTTTCACGGCATAACGTCACCCTTTCTACCGCGCCCGCCCTTATTGTCATGTGATTAATTTTGGTTAGTGTCTTATTATAAGTGGCGCTACGGGGGTAAACTTATTGTGAAGTGAAATGGCAAGGAATTGGTATGTGGGGACCAAATTGATTTTGCTTAGATCAATAACTGTCACAAAAAATCCCTTCTCATCTACCTTGAAAATGAGAAGGGATGGGAATCAATGTTCTTCATCTTTACCCCCACATCGTATAAAATCCATTGAGCATGTTGGTGGTCAAATGGCGAATTCTTACTCCGGTAGCCAAGGTTCTTGTCTGCTTCCCATTTACGATGAACTTTGTGGAATGGTCCCCGCCGAAATTAATTACTACACGCCTCACGAGTGTGTCTTGCATCTCATATGGGATGAATGGCAGGATGGAAAAGACATGGTATTTAGTAAGAGGATCGAATTCATCTGCCGCCACTACATCAATATACAAACATCGCCCTATGAGCAAGAAACCCATACCAGTAGACGGATCGTAACTGCTCTCTTTCAATAGACCGACTGGTTCCACGGTAATCATGTCTCGTTCCAGAATTGACTTGATCGCCCTCATCAAGTAGGGTCGCCCTTCTCCTTCACGAGCCTTGAGAGGTGAATAGTACGGCTTCAATATCTTGATCAGCCTTTCGTATGAGATTTTCCGGGGTGATGTGTTGAGCATATTCCTCCTGTATAAATGACCTTCATACGTGAGATTTTTCAGCAGAAGTATGGATAGTGCGAGGTTGATGAACAACTGTTTGATGGTATTCCCGGCGTGCACTTCTTCCCAAGGGGGGATATCCCGCCAGCAACAATAGCTCATCCACATCGAACAGCCGCAACCGCCAGGAAATCCCTAATGAAACAAGAGCATCACGTGAGGGATTTCGTTGTCCATTCAAAATCAAGCAAATGTAGCTTGAATCCAAATCGGACATTGCAGCCAGTTCACGCAAAGACTGGCCGGTCGTTTCGTGAATCTCGCGTAGGCGGTTTAGCAAATCGGATTTACGAAAGTTATTCTCCATCGGACACCTTTCCGATCAGCATCAGTAGCCCGATTGTATTAGCACTTCGAGGCAGTGCTCGATTTTTGTGCAATAAATGCTTGAATTTTGTGCAATTGATGTGCAAAATTTCTGTTCAACACGTCCCCTCCCCCTTGAAACCCACCTATTTCCTACACCCGCAATGGGCGCGAAAAAATCGTAGGTAAAAATTCCCTTTTATAATTTCTGTTGGAGGAACTATGGGCAATGACTGGATTGATTACATCGGAAATTTCGACGAATTTTCCAAGATCGTGAAATCTCTACGAAGGAAAACATCATCATCCTTGGAAAAAGCCATCCCTGTTGATCATCCTCTTTATAACAATTTATTGGCATCCAGCCGATTAAAGGAGTTAGCTGATATTAATGATCTTGGCACTCTCTCACAGGTAGAAGGGTTTGTTCTTGTTATCATTTACGCCTGGGGTCAGGCAATTGAGAAATTCCAATTATCGCCTAATGAGCTGGGAGATCTTTTGCTTGTATTCGCCAGATATTTATATATCGCATTTCGAGTTCATATCCTGTATGACACCAATAGCATGAAACAAGTAAAGAAACATCAAGCTGCCAAAGAGTGGGTGCTTTCAAGAAAACTAAACAATGCCATTCAAGATATAAACATACATCTATCGGAGAGTGAAATTATCAAGGTCCGCGAAACACTTCGGCCTCAAACATTATTTTCACGACACATTAAGTCAGGCATTGAAATCTTGCAAGGAGAACTATGCCAGTTATTGTCAATAAAACCTACAATAATTCCAGAAAAATCCCAACCTCTGAAAACGAGCCCCAGGCTGGTGAAAAAAACAAGCAGGGTTGATAACAATAACTCAATAACATCTTTCCTGCAGGAAAGCGATGTACCCGTATTGCCGCCGTTCGGAAGCAGTCTCTCACTTACCGAATGGTTACTTCAGGTGTTCGATTTTCTCTATAAACAAGAAAGATACCATGCGATCGGAGAGATCCTCTGGAATGTACAAGGCTATCTGCCTGGATGTTCTTCAAAATCCTGGGAACAGCTTAATTCGCTGTTCGGCTATATAAAATTTGACCTTTTCTTTGACTCTAGGGTATTAGCAATCGGGTTGATGACCAAGCATGTCTTGTCGACAAACCGAACTGATAAAATCACTTTATGTCCCACGTTGGTTAATCTGGAAACTAATAACCTAGCGTTAGGAGCATCATCGGATTATTGATAGTGCAAGGTATTTTCTGTAAATTCAAGAGCAAGATCAAGAGCATCCTCTGAAGAAAAAACCAACTACTTTGAACCCTTCGGCAGGGTTTCGACAGGCTCAACCTGCCAGCTCAGGGCATCGC
>JBFLXP010000317.1:0-3844 GCA_040757315.1 Nitrospirota bacterium | reverse complement strand
CCCTTTTGCAAATTTCTGTAGCTGTTCTAAGCGAATTGGATTTACAGGGCCACTGGTTGTGACAGCTTCAACGATGACAAGGTGTGATTCCTGCTCTGAGAAAAGGATAACATCCGGCAACGATAGAGCAATATTAATGGGGAAATTGAGCTTTCTCATTAAGCGACGATTCTGATAACTCTTTTTAGGATTGGCATCACCAAGGTAAACTATCTGTGGCTCATGCAGAAACGCCTGACCGAATATTTCAACGACAGCTTTTTCGAGGGAACTATGGTCGCCGGGACTCAGGGAAAACGATTGTTCCTGACCAATTCCGACTGAGACACGTTCTTTTAGAAGCTTCGATTTTGCTGTTTTCCCTTTCATCTTTGGTGCGGACAGTAACTGACTTATCAGTCTATCTTGTTCCCGTGTGTCTTTTTCTGAGAATATCCTTTCAAATGCAGGATGAAGCCGATAATAGGTATTTGGATTTCTGGGGCTTAATTGATGGCGAACCACCAATCCAAAGCTCATCATAGGCGCAAGAGAAGTTTTTCTATACGCCTCACGGGTATTCTCGGCAACTTTTTTACCTACTACATTCCTCGCGAAATTTAAGATGTCATGGATTCGTGCGCCTTCCCTGAGTGTTTTATGACCTGGCAGCAACCCCTTCCTTTCGGTTTCATCGAGCATTGCTTGCACACATATGGCTGTCTGCTCGGAAATGTATCGCCGGGGAAAGTTTAGCTTTTCAAGAAGTGCCTTGATTTCCTCAATTGTCATTCTTCCTCCTGTCCGACAGAAATTTCCTGACAAATGCGTGGTCGTCATTATCCAGCCCGTATGCCCTTGTAATCTCCATATTTAAATCTTCCATGAGACCGGCTTTCCTATTATAATTGGCCGTATTCTGTATCCTACGGGCAGTGGTCGCAATTTCATGCTCATATCTGCCAACAGGGATGGGGAGAAGATTAAGCTCTGTGGCCGAGACCTGCGTATTGCCATTCATGGCCCTGAAAAAGAATTCTACCACTTCAGAATTCAGGACACCGAGAAGAAAATAAAGATCGACCATGGGGTCTCCTTTTTCGGGCTGGACAATATTCAGATGATTTTCAACGAAATAACCGTCCGCAGCTTTCAGACAGAATTCATCCGGGATACACGCCACTATGCGGGAAGGCTGCTCATCGGCAGTTACCCGCTGGAGCAGGATGCTCATCCCCTTCACTATCAGATTTTCGGTCCTGGGCGTAACCTTCAGATTACACGGTCTTTCCGTACCCATCCGATTAAAAGAGAACCCAAATTTACTTACATCAGTTGCCCATACGAGCGGCAGCATGTCCGCTTCGGATCTTACACTCAGAAGAAGTTTCACTCTATTCCAGACTATTTGCCCTGTCTTTGCCCGACAATTAACCTTATCCCCGGATAAAATGGGGTGTTTCTTGATTATCCGCCCGATAATTCCGTAAGTCTTTTCAGAATCGGCCACAAACCATACTGTTGAGCCGTTCAAACGCCTGACAACGTTGTCAGGACTTATCTTGATATGAGGCTGATTGTTACGTATCTCTTTTGAGGATTGCACAAAAGAGATTGAGACCTTCTTCCCCGCCTCCGCCGCTCGTTCGAGGGAAAGTATCATCGTCCCGTGCAGCACATTGTCGAATATGTTCTTACGGTCCGAAAGATAGACGATTTCACGCAGCGACGCATTATTCTCGATAAAGGACCGGAGATTCTTGAAATACAGGCCGGAAAGCATGGAACGGGGAACGATAAAGCCAAGTCTCCCATTGTTCTTCAGCATTCCTATCCCCGCGTGGATGAAAAGTCCGTAAGCATTGGGATGACCGTATATGGACTCTTCATAGGCAGTCTTCAGGTCATCTTTTAAATTCTTTATCTTGAAATAGGGCGGATTTCCTACAACAAAATCAAAGCGTCTTTTCAACGACTGATTGCGACGGTCGTAGAAAAGACCGGCCCCTTCATCGCCCGAGACGAATAATTGGAGCGTGTCGGCGCAATATACAGGTAAAGGCTTAAGCTTTGTAATATCATTGTTAGATACAAATTCGAGAACCGCAGGAGAAAGGAGCATCGACAGGTTTAATCGCGCAAAAAAACATGCGGTGGCATCGATATCAATGCCGCAAATTGCCGAGATGACCATCGGATACCATTTATGTATCGGCGTTTTGGCCTTCTTGAGGGCGTTTAGATAGATTCTCACCGCTTCTACCAGAAAAGCGCCGGACCCACAGGCGGGGTCTATAACTTTCTTGGGAAGGATGTCGTTTGACGGCACGTATCCGACAGACTTGAAAATGTATCGGACGATATTCGCAGGCGTGGCGTATTGTCCCAGTTGTTTGCGTAGTTCATTTGAGATGAGGTGGAGGTAATCGACTATTTCAAGTTCTTCCTTGCGATACTTATCGAGAGCGCTCTGTTCAGCCACTTGCCATGATAGAAAGGCATTCGCAATATCCTCCTCACCGTACAAAAGGATCTTGCATGTCGCGTCGATCTGAGCATCGGTAACGCCAAGTCCGAGCTTGTAGTTCTCGTTCTTGAAGTACGAAACAAGGGAGTTAAAGAGCTTGTGCTCTAAAGTTTTGTCGATGGTAGATGAAAGCTTCATGTTCGATTAATAGAACCGTTGCCCCCTTTGTTCCTTTCGAAAAGTCAATAAACAAGTCTGACCCCTCTCTCTTTCTTTTCCTTTTTTCTCTCCATAACATGTTTTTACCATACTGGCTTCTCGATGTTCTTTATTAGCTTTTTCACTCCAGATTTGACCCGATTATATTTCGCCTCGTACGCTGTGGATGGCCGCTGTAACAATTTTGTCATGGTTTCCAGATATATTTTATAAAAATCTTTTAGATGACTTGCGTATAAGACTTTTCTGCCATAATTTGACTGATCAAAGAGATTTTCTAAATAATTAACTTCATCTTCCAGGATCATCGATAATTCTACCCAGTGAGATTGCTGTGCATGAGGATGTTCTATTGGGAAATCTGTTTCAATCATTTCAAATATTTCTTCACACAGAGTTAATCGACCTCTGATGTTAGTTTCATGATTCAAATGATTACGTTCAAGTCTCGGATACATGTTGAACTGTGATAATAATCTCTTGATTCTTTCGAATATGTTTTCAGGATTTAACCGAGTCTTATGTAAAGAGATCAAATAGCTTTTTAAATCTTCGATTAATGGAATATTTGACAATGTCTCAATTACATATTGTAATCTTGATTTCAATTGAGGTGAAAAACTTTCGTCATCCACATGCTTCCAAAAGATTATTTTGTATCTATCAACATCAAAATGCACCTTCAGAGTATCATCATTATTATTTAAATGATCTTCTCTACAGGTGTAAATTACAGGTGTCTTACGATGCGAATAACCTGCTTCAAAGTAAACAGATGGACGTGCATAGGTGAGGTCTGCAATTGTAATATCTGACTCATCAAGTTCTGAAATTATTTTTTGATTTATGTTCCCAAGATGTTCTATTTGATTTATCTTTATAGGATATAAACCAAATTCAGAAACAACCTTTGCAATCTTCTCATAAATTGCATCCGTATCGGGTGCATCAAACTTAATAGCAATAAAACAATTGACTCTATTTCTTGTCATTTATCCTTTGAAATCTGTTTTCTCTTTGGGAAGGGAAAAAGGGGACTGTTCTACTTTCCCATCTCCCCATCCGGTTTTGTTTAATAACAATTGCTGAATCTATTATTCTCACCTCTGCCCTCAGATGCTGAAACGATACTGAAAAATATAAATTAGGTGAAAATATAAATTAGGGACACTTCCGAAT